>JAAYGH010000211.1 GCA_012727825.1 Trueperella sp. | reverse complement strand
GAGCAGGTGTGCTCATTTACGCAATCATTGCCTCAAAACGCTCGTAGCCGTTGGCCTCGAGCTCGTCGGCAAGCTCGGGACCGCCAGACTCGGCGACGCGTCCGTCAACGAAGACGTGAACGTGATCGGGCTTGATGTAACGCAGGATGCGCGTGTAGTGGGTAATGAGCATGATGCCGTTGCCGTTGGCCTCGTGGACGCGATTGACACCCTCCGAGACGAGTCGAAGAGCATCAACGTCAAGGCCCGAATCTGTTTCGTCCAGAACGGCGAACTTCGGCTTGAGCATCTCCATTTGAAGGATCTCGAGGCGCTTCTTCTCGCCACCCGAGAAACCAACGTTGAGATCGCGGCTCGCCCAATCCTTATCGGCCTTGAAGTTCTCCATGGCCGTGTTGATGTCCTTGATCCAGTTGCGCAGCTTCGGCGCCTCGCCATCAATCGCGGTCTTTGCAGAACGCAAGAAGTTGGTGACGGTCACGCCAGGGACCTCAACCGGGTACTGCATAGCGAGGAAGAGACCCGCGTGTGCACGCTCATCTGGTCCCATGTCTTCAATGTTCTCGCCGTCGAGGAGGATCTCGCCTTCGGTGATCTCGTAGTCCGGGTGGCCGGCGATCGCGTACGCCAGCGTTGATTTACCCGAACCATTCGGACCCATGATGGCATGGATTTCGCCGTGCGTGATCGTGAGGTTGACGCCCTTGAGGATCTGCAGTGGGCCGTCCTGAGTTTCCACAGAAACGTGGAGGTTCTTAATTTCCAGAGTAGACACGTTATCTTTTCTTTCGGTTAGCGCGCGGTGCGCGAATTCTTGTTCGACTTAAGCGACGGTGATGTAGACGTCGTTTGCATCTACACGCACCTGATAGGTCTTGACCGGCGATGAGGCCGGAGGGTTCATTGCCTCGCCTGTATGGAGGTCGAAGCTTGAGCCGTGTCGCGTGCATTCAATGGTCTCGTCCTCGACCTCGCCCTGCGAGAGCTTGAAGCGCCCGTGGGAACAACGATCGTCGACGGCGAACCAGTTCCCGCTATTCGAGTGAATAACGGCAAGTGCGAGTGGTAGTGGCTTACCGGGAATCTCAAGGGCAATAGCCTCAACGGTTCCAGGTTCCACGTCACTCGTGCGGCACGCGAGGTACTCAGGCATTCTGTAGCTCCAGAGCGATATCTAGTTCGGTTTCGATGGATTCCATGAGCTTGTTCTGCACCGTGTCAACACCAATCTGGTTGATGAGTTCAGCAAAGAATCCGCGCACGACCAGACGGCGTGCCTGATCCTCCGGAATTCCCCGCGAACGCAGGTAGAACAGCTGGTTTTCGTCGAAGTATGCGGTTGCTGACGCGTGGCCTGCACCCTCAATTTCACCGGTCTCGATTTCAAGATTCGGCACCGAGTCGGCGCGTGATCCATCGGTCAGGATGAGGTTGCGGTTTTCCTCGTAGGTTTCCGTACCCTCGGCTTCCTTACGGATCACAACATCTCCCACCCACACGGCATGTGCGTCATCGCCCTGCAACGCACCCTTATAGGTCGAATTCGACTTACAGTTCGGCGCGTTATGTTCCATCAGGAGGCGATTTTCGATGTGTTGGCCTTCGTCGACGTAGTACGCGCCGAGCATGTTGAGCTCCGCACCTTCGCCGGAGAAGTCCGACGACGACGTGACGCGGACTAAATCGCCACCAAGGGAGACGACGATGTGCTTCAGCGAAGCGTCACGTCCCACTCGCATGCGGTGCGAGGCGATATGAACGGCGTCCTCGTCCCAATCTTGGATTGACACAACGGTGAGGTTGGCGCCGTCCGCGACCTGAACCTCAATGCCCTGTGCGAGTCGCGCAGAGCCTGTGTGATTGACGACCACGGTTGCTTTCGAGTGCAATTCTGCCTTGATCACCAGATGCATCGAAGCGACATCGGTGGAGCCATCGCCCGTAACGTTTACGGTGACTTCCCGTTCGAGTTCTACTTCCTTCGGGATCGTCAGCACGTAGGCGTCCTCGACCGAGTTCCACGCAAGAGCTGCGACGCGGTCTTCAGGAGCGACGGTTTGTCCGAGGCGATCGTCGCTGCGCGGTACAGTCTCAAACTGTGCCTCGCCAGTTACCGTGACTTCCGGGCCTGCGCCGGTGGTCTTTTCAACGAAGAAATCCTCCATGCGCTCCACGGGTGTGAAACGCCAAATTTCTTCGGTTCCCTGCGGAACAGGGTGATCTCCCATGTCAAAGGAGCGGCCCCGGTCCGCAAGGGACGAGCCGGTTGTTTTAATATTCGTCATGTTTAACCGACGGATCCTTCCATCTGAAGTCCAATGAGGCGGTTGAGCTCGAGCGCGTACTCCATCGGAAGTTCGCGGGCAATCGGCTCAACGAAGCCACGCACAATCATTGCATAGGCTTCGGTTTCATCAATACCACGGCTCATCAGGTAGAACAGCTGATCAGCCGAGACCTTGGAGACGGTGGCCTCGTGGCCCATCTCCGCGTCGCCCACGCGAACATCAACGTACGGATACGTATCCGAGCGCGAAATGGTGTCGACCAAAAGTGCATCACACAGAACCGATGACTTGGCGTGCTTTGCATTTTCGTTGACCTGAACAAGGCCACGGTACGAGGAGTGTCCACCACCGCGCGCAACCGACTTCGCCACGATATTCGAGTGGGTGTTTGGTGCATTGTGGACCATCTTCGCGCCGGTCTCTTGGTGCTGGCCGACGCCTGCAAACGCGATCGAGAGCGTTTCGCCACGAGCGTGCTCGCCCTGGAGATACACGGCGGGGTACTTCATCGTGACCTTCGAACCGATGTTGCCATCGATCCACTCCATCAGGCCACCTTCTTCAACCATCGCACGCTTGGTAACGAGGTTGTAGACGTTGTTCGACCAATTCTGGATCGTCGTGTAACGAACCTTGGCGTCCTTCTTAACGAAGATCTCAACGTTTGCTGAGTGCAGCGAGTCCGACGAATAGATCGGCGCTGTACAGCCCTCAACATAGTGAACTGAGGATCCCTCGTCCGCAATGATGAGCGTACGCTCGAACTGCCCCATGTTTTCCGTGTTGATGCGGAAGTAGGCCTGAAGAGGGATCTCCACGTGGACGCCCGGCGGTACGTACACGAACGACCCGCCCGACCACACCGCCGAGTTCAACGAAGCAAACTTGTTATCGCCCAAGGGGATTGCTGTACCAAAGTACTCCTTGACCATCTCCGGGTATTCCTTGAGACCGGTATCCATGTCAAGGAAAACCACACCCTGCTCCTCCAGGTCATCGCGGAGCTGGTGGTAGACGACTTCTGACTCGTACTGTGCCGCCACGCCAGCAACGAGGCGCTGCTGCTCAGCTTCGGGGATTCCGAGGCGGTCGTAGGTGACCTTGATATCTTCCGGAAGGTCATCCCACGAGGTTGCTACGCGTTCGGTAGAACGCACAAAGTACTTAATGTTGTCGAAATCAATATCCGACAGATCGGCACCCCACGTGGGTAGCGGACGGCGCTCGAACAGCTTCAACGCCTTCAGCCGCTTCTCAAGCATCCACTCCGGCTCTTCCTTGAGCGCAGAAATCCTGCGCACAACGGCTTCACTCAAGCCCCTTTCGGCATTATCTGCCGCAGGGTTCTTGTCATGCCACCCGTATTGGTATTTGCCGATGGAGGCAATTGCCTCTTCCTGAGACAGATTTTCCTTTGTCACTGGTGATGTTTGGGTCATCAGTTTCCTTCCAAGACGCCGCCCGTGGGCGGTGTTGTAGAAGCACGCTCCGAGAAGCGTGCAGTTTTACGCGAACGAGATCGCAAGTTTCGAGGGATTCCAAGCGGGATGTTCGTGGTACACACATGCCCTCCGCTCGCAATCGTTGACAGCCGCTGGATTGGAACACCAAGAAGACGCGCGAAGGCCTCGGTTTCTGCCTCGCACAGCTGCGGGTATTCTTCAGCAATTTCATGTATCGGGCAGTGGCCCTGACAAATTTGGATCGACAGTGCGTTAGGCCCGCCACGGCGCAGTGTAGCCACGTAGCCGTCCTTGCTCAGTGCATCAGTCAGAGCTGCTGCACGTTCGGCTGGTGTAGTACCAGCGGCGTCGATGACCGGACCGTACCGCTTTTCCAGCGATTCGGCGCGGGCATGAATGAACTGCTCGAGCCCTTCCTCGCCCATCACCGCGCGGACGAACCCAAGTGCGTTAGATGCCAGATCCGAGTAGCCCTGGCCGAGCTGGCTTTGGCCCTCTGCTGTGGCGACATACTGGCGCGAAGGGCGCCCGCGGCGTGCGGGTCCTTTCGGCGGCCCACTGTATTCTTCGATGAAGTCGTCTTTGACGAGAACACCGATGTGGCGGCGCACTGCTGCCGGTGTCAACACAAGGATTTTTGCAAGTTCTCCGGCCGTGATTGGCCCTCGTTCGACAATCAATCGGAGAATCTGTTCATAGGTTCCCTGATCGCTATTCACTCACATCACCTCGCTTTTCCTATTAAGCAACATCTTTCTTGCTTTATTCCATTTTGGCAAGTCAAACGTGCCGTTATTGGCATTGATTTTCTCACAGCGTTAAAGACGCTGACCTTGGCGTGTTGCTATTGGTCCGCGAGTGGCAGGTAAATTTCATGGAATCGATCGAGCCCGCGGTCGAGCGCAACATTAGCCGCGAGTATTCCAGCCACGAGCGTAGGGCTAGACAGCTGTCCGGCCATGACCGCATCCGTCACGTGATCCAAGCCGAACCACTCCACGACGATCTCGGCTTCCTCAGCCTCACGAACGAACTGGCCAAGCGGGGCCTCCTCAACGTCGAGCGCGAGGTAAATACCCAGATCTTCATTCGACACACCCGGTGAGGTGACAAAGTTAACGAGCCTAATCCACCGAGATGCGCCGAAGTCAGTTTCCTCTCGCAATTCGCGAGCTGCAGTGAGAACTTCACGTTCGCCCTCTTCATCACGTAACCCAGCCGGAATCTCCCACATGATGCGCCTGGGCGAATGGCGGTATTGGCGGATAAGGAGAACATCCCATTGCTCCTCGTCGTGGTCTGAGGGCCTCAGCGCGACGACGGCTACGGCGTCGTCATGGTCCATCCACTGGCGGCGGGCGACGTCTCCGGACGCAAATTCAATTTCGTCGTCGTAAATCGTGAAGATAGGGCCACGAAAGCGCTCAATCCTGTCGGTGAGTCGGACGTGATCTGGTGCGTTTACATCTCGAAGTTCGTTTATCACTCCCCAACACTATCCGATTTAGACAGGCTGGAAAGGGCACGTCGATCAGCTACATAAATGCAGAGTGCCGCGGTGCCAAGGAGAATCAAAGCACCCACTACCGCAGCGAGAATTGCGCTGAGAATCGTGCCTGACCCAGCCTCGAGGATAGCGTTCGTGAGCCAGAGAGCTCCTGTGCCGGCAACTGCAAGTGCGGGAGCAAGAATGGCGCCGAGGCGGCCGATCCCACGAATGGCATGGCTCCCCACCACACTGCG
>JAAYGH010000210.1 GCA_012727825.1 Trueperella sp. | reverse complement strand
CTTGCACACCGTGTGTAAACCGGAGCCGTCCACGCGATGGCGCATGTCCTCGTATTCAGTGCCGACTGTCGCCGTCGTCTTAATCCATTCTGGCTTGGCCTCGATCGGGGTTTCGGCGTTGCGCTCTTCGACACGCAGTAACTTGCGTCCGCCCGGGTTGATCCGCGGGTCAACCTGTTGTTCTATGCTCACGAATTCCTCCTTGAATTACCGGCTAGTTTACTGGTGTGTGCGTGCGGGTCACGAACCCTTTGGCCGCCACAGGCCGCCAGTCATCGACGGCAGACTCTTTGCAGGTTCTTGCTGACTTAGGCGGTCGAGGAGCTCGTCGGTATTCGTGACCCTCAGCCCTTCGCCTTCCCGACGCGCAAAGCGTTCGTAGGCTGCCGCAAGCCTCGGCACGAGGGCGTCGGCAACACCGGACAACGACGCCGTCAGACCGAGTTGGTTCAGTGCCACGACTCCCACGTCCGGTAACCCGCAGGGGATGACCTTCATGAAAGCGTCGATGTCGGTGGCGACATTGAGGGCCAGACCGTGGAGCGTGGCATCGTCGGCAAATTTTATACCGATTGCACATAGCTTGCGGTCCTGGATGCCGTCTTGCACCCACACTCCCGAGCGGCCGTCAATTTGGCGCGTCTCCAGACCAAGCGACCGCATCGCGTCAATGACGGCAACTTCAGTTGATCGAACGAAGGCGACCACGTCTTTGGGTGGTCTGACCTTAATGATGGGATAGATAACCAACTGACCGGGACCGTGGTAGGTAACGGAACCCCCGCGATCCATCCGAATCACAGGAATAGAGGTATCGGGGATGTCCTGATCTTCAGTGCGTCGCCCAGCCGTGTAGACGGCTGCAGATTCCCACAATATAAAGGTATCGGGCATCTGTTGATCGGCGACTTGGGAGTGAATGAATCGCTGAAGGCGATCAACATCCATATAGTCCAGCGGACCACGGTCCAAAAGATTGACGATCTGCACGCCTTCACTCTAGTTTGAGACCTGATAGTTTACGAATGCTCGTTAGTGAGAAGCCTGCTCGGTGCGGGAAGCGGGTACGATTTAACCGATTGTCACATGCTTTCCAACAGGTAGATGTGATTAGATCTGACGTTAGGTATAGACTTCCAGACCAGAAGTGAAACTGAACATCCCCACGTCCCAGCGAGGCGGAGGATGTCACACTAGAGAAGGCCTCGCATGACTAAGTATTTGCTCCGGCGTTTGCTGAATTACTTAATTCTGCTCTTCGTCGCCGTTACCATTGCCTATTTCTTGGCGGGTACCCAGCTGGACCCACGCTCGATGCTCATCGAAAACGAGCTCACCAAGATGGCAAACACGACTTACCTCGAGGTCGTACAAACCGTTGACGCTCGGCTCAACAACTGGAACATCAATCCACAGGAGCCCATTGTTCAACGGTACGTTGACTGGCTTGGCATGATTTCCAACTGGGATTGGGGCTACTCGCCCCTCGGTGAATCCGTGAACAAGCAGGTCTCGAACCGTATTGGACTCTCCCTCCAGCTCGTGTTCCTCGGCTTCTTCATCGGCATCATTGGCGGCGTCGCTATCGGTGCGTGGGCAGCTGTTCACCAGTACTCGATCCCAGATCGCATCATCACGATCCTCGCGATGATCATCATCTCGACCCCCGCCATGGTTATCGCCATTGGCCTGCAGATGTCGGCAGTGTGGTTCAACAACACGTTCGAGACGAACTTCTTCCAATTCATTGGACCGCAGGCAACGATTCCACCGAAGGAATTCCTGCCGATGATACTGAACCGGATGCAACACCTGCTCTTGCCGACGATCGCAATTTCTATGGGCGGCCTCGCAACGTACTCCCGCTACCAGCGCAACCTCATGCTGGACACACTCGGTGCTGACTACGTTCGTACTGCACGCGCCAAGGGCCTCCGCTACGGAACGGCTGTCCGCAGGCACGCCCTGCGTACGTCGCTTATTCCAATTGCCACCTATTTCGCCTTCGGCATTGCACTCCTCGTGCTCGGTGCAGCAATCACCGAGCAGGTCTTCGGTTGGGAAGGCATGGGCATCTATGGCGTGCGAACGATTCAGGCCCAGGACATCAACGGAACCGCGGCGGTGGTCGCGTTCTCCGGAGCTGCCACTTTGACCGGTGCGTTCCTCTCGGACGTCCTCATTGCTGCTGTTGATCCGCGAGTGAGGGTGAACTAATGACTGATAAGAACCGTGAAATAGATACAACCTTGGTGCCACCCGCAGAGGAGGCGGCCATGCCTCGGAGAATTTCAGCGATGGCTGACGCGAATGAGCTTCGCGAGGTCAAGGACACGCTGACGAGGCAGACCGAGGAGCGCGCAGCGCAAACGAAGCGCTACTCCCGCCGTCAGATCGTGGCACGTCGTTTCTGGCGTAACAAGACCGCCGTCGTCGGTATTGTGGGACTGATCCTCGTCCTCTTGCTGGCCATCTTGGGTCCGTACCTGTCAAACTGGACCTTCCTCGAGCGTGACCGTGGACATTACCTGCAGGCGCCGGACGCCGACCACTGGTTCGGCACTGA
The DNA here is from genome assembly GCA_012727825.1 of Trueperella sp. Taxonomy (GTDB): domain Bacteria; phylum Actinomycetota; class Actinomycetes; order Actinomycetales; family Actinomycetaceae; genus Trueperella. The sequence continues at coordinate 559 of JAAYGH010000210.1, read as the reverse complement.
TCGGCGCGGTCGTGACATGTTTGCGATGACGATGGAAGGCTTGCGCAAGTCGCTCATTATTGGCTTCTCTGTTGCATTGATCCAGACCGGTTGGGCTGCACTATTCGGCTCGGCGGCAGCCTACTTTGGTGGCTGGATCGACAAGGTCGCGACCTGGATCATCGACCTCATGCTCGTCATCCCGTCGTTCCTCATGATCGCTATCATTTCGAACCGCTTCGGTTCGGAGAATACGGGCGTGTTCATTTTCATCCTGCTCCTCGCAGCGTTTGGTTGGATGCTCACGGCTCGTGTGGTGCGATCACTGACGATGTCAGTGAAGTCGCTCGACTACGTGCATGCGGCAAAGTACATGTCGGTCCCATCGGGAACGATCATCGTCCGCCACATTTTGCCCAATATTTCCTCGCTCCTGATTATCGACTTCACGCTGGGCGTCGCCTCGGCAGTCCTATCCGAGACCTCGCTGTCGTACTTCGGCTTCGGTGTGAAAGACCCCCAGGTTTCGCTCGGTTCGCTCATTGGTGCAGGCCAGTCGTCTGCGCTCACGCATTCCTCG
>JAAYGH010000209.1 GCA_012727825.1 Trueperella sp. | reverse complement strand
GTACACGGGCTTACCATTCACATGCGTGTTGTATCCGCCCACCTCAGATATCGCGTGGGTGGCGCCCTCGAACAGCTGCGGGTAATTATCCACCAAAAATCGGCAACCGAGCTTACCTCCGGCCTCCTCATCTGCAAACATAGCGATGACGAGATCTCGAGGGGGAACGTATCCTGTGCGGGCAATCTCGCGAACGGCCGCCAAGATCATGGCATCCATGTTCTTCATGTCCACCGCGCCGCGGCCCCACAGCATGCCGTCCTTGATCACACCTCCGAAGGGATCGACGGACCAGTCCTCCGCGACTGCCGGCACCACGTCGAGGTGTCCGTGGATGACGACGGCGCCGCGGCGCTCTCCCGTCGATTCGTCGATATCGACGCCGCGATTTTCGCCAGGAATTCTGACGACGACGGACGGTCGTCCCTGCGTCGGCCCATACATTTCCGGTTCAAGACCAACTTCGTGGAGGAGGTCCATAACGTACTCGGCAGCTGGTTGCTCGATGACGTCCCGGTCATCGTTGGTCGTGTCGAACCTGATGAGCTGTTGGGCAATATCAACACTTTCCGCGTAGTTGGTCATTCACGATCCTTATCAGCCACAATTTGTTCTGGCTCGTACGCCGCCGGCGTCTTTGCATCCAGTGCTGCAAGGCCCTGGTTCTGACTGTTGTCCGGATCTAGAGGGTGGCCAGCCTCCATTTCGGCGATCATGAAGTCAACGATCGCCTCTCTCGATTTGTTGTAGTACGCGCCGGACCGCAGGAGCCGACGGTAAGGGGCGTCCACATCGAGGACCGTGTGCACCATGTTTAGTTCATCGACGCACCCGAGATCCTGCGCAATCGGGGTGAGTTCATCGACCATGCGAACGAGCGTGTCCGCGACCGGCTCCTCGTTGCCATCCGCGTCGAGGATGAGGATGGCGTCCATGCCATAACGAGCTGCACGCCATTTATTTTCGTCCACGAACCAGGCGGGCACTGCGGGAAGAGTTTCACCGGCGTCAAGCTTTCGGGAGAAGTGCTCGACCAAGCATTGCGATAGCGCTGCAGCCATGCCCACTTCGGCGAGGTTGGTGGCCGCGTCGCATACGCGAAACTCGATGGTGCCGAACTTCGGTGATGGGCGCACGTCCCAGCGCACCTCGTCGAAGTTGGAGATGACACCGGTCTTCACCATGTCACCGAAGTACGATTCGAGTTCATGCCACTCTTCGAATTGGCGTGGCGCGCCAGCCGTGGGCAATTGCTGAAAGACCATCGCGCGGTTGTCAGCGTAACCGGTGTTTTTACCGCTCCAGAACGGCGAGGATGCAGTCAGCGCCTGCAGATGAGCAAACCGCGTGAGCACGGCCCGTAAGATCGGGAGCACTTTGGCACGGTCTTCAATTCCCACATGGACGTGGGTGCCAAAAAGAAGCATCTGGCGCCCCCAGTATCGGGTGCGATTCACGAGCTCGGCATAGCGTTCGGAATCCGTGACGCGTTGGTAAACCGGATTCGCGAATGGGTGGGTGCCTGACGAAGCCAGAGCGATGCGCATCGGCTCGATGATCGGCTGGAGAGTGTCTATCCCCCACTGCAGATCATCGGTACACTCGGCGATCGTTTCGTGCGGGCGAGAGACAAGCTCGATCGTGTTGAGCATCATCTCGCCATGAATGATTGACGACTCTTTTCCGACCTTCTTCGTCGCTGCAAGAATGTGGTCGGCGGCCTGGCGGAGATCATTTGAGTCTTTGTCAATAAGCTGGAGTTCCCATTCGATGCCGACTGTCGATCGTGGCGATTTTGCGAATTTCATGATGCGCCTTCGGTTGAGCGATCACGGTACGTGTCAACGAAACCGCGGATAATGTCCGTTGCTGACGAATAATCGAAGCCCGATGTGCGAGCGCGAACCACATCAAGCTCACCCGGCGCGAAATATTTGCTGCCGTTGTAGTAATCGAGGCGAATCTCCAAGGATTCCACATCGATTTCGGGGTGGAACTGAACGCCATAAACGTTATTGCGATGCCTGATCGCCTGCACGGGACAATTCGGCGACGACGCCAACACCACCGTGTCACGAGGCACGACGCCGATTGACTCGGCGTGCCCCAAAATCGCCGGGAAGGAGTCTGGGAGGCGTCCAAAAATTGGATCCTTCTTGCCTTCTTCGGTCACTTCGATATGGACGGTGGTGAGCTCTTCAAAATAGTCGCCCGTCAGTTCCTCATTCAGCGACACGGCAAGTGATTGATGTCCGTAGCACAGACCAAGATAGGGAATGTCATGTTCAAGGACGATGTCGTTAACGGCGAACAGGACTTCTTCCGTGGCGATTTGTTCTGGCGTCTTGATGTCATGTTCGTCGACAAAGCCGTATTGGGAGCCGGATACGAAAATCCCTGCATATTCGGTCGGATCAATGTGCGGGCGATCTTCGAGCGAGAAATAGACCATGTCGTCGTCGCTCAAATTGCCGAACCTTTTGACTGCATCCCATTCATCCTCGCGTATATCCGCCGCCGTCGACGGGCGGGCTGCAAGGAAAGCAAATCGTTTCATTGTCATAGAATACCCGAGGCGCGGAGGGGATGTCAGGTTGGCTGTTCCTCGTTCATCACAGCGGCTTCTGCCACATCGAATGGCATGTCGATGCCGAGCCAGATTTTCTCGCAG
>JAAYGH010000208.1 GCA_012727825.1 Trueperella sp. | reverse complement strand
GGGTGCCACCCGCTCCGTGCCTTGATACACCATGGAAAGCTGGCGCTCTCGTATCTCTCGAGGCTTCGAATAGCCGTTCTGAATACGATCCCACAAAGGCATCACCTGGTCGGCGGGACCAACAAGTGAGTTACATAGCTGGCGGGTGGTCAACAGATGATTTGCAAGAATATCGAGACCCTCCGAGTCAAACCCATAGGGTACGAGATTCCCACCGTTCCAGCACACGGCCGTGAGGTTGTTGTCGTCGTCAAAAAGACCAAGTGCGTGAGCTGGGCGCATGGCGTCCCGCTCAATCGGGACCCGCGCCAAAATTGTGGCGACGGGATCCCGGTCCAGAAGAGCCAGTGCATCGCTTTTATCAAACGCGCTGAGCCGCCGAAGCCGCGAGCGGCGCGGCCACTTCATTAGACGATCACTTCAGGCGCGGACTCCGGGTCTTCTGCCAGGCCAAGCTCCTCAGCGACGATGCGGGCGCGGCGGATGAGAGTCTCCACGATCTCTTCTTCAGGTACCGTTTCCACGACCTCGCCCTTGACGAAGATCTGCCCCTTGCCATTGCCTGCAGCGACGCCAAGGTCAGCCTCGCGGGCCTCACCCGGACCGTTCACGACGCACCCCATGACGGCAACTCGCAACGGGAAGGTCACGTCTTTCAACCCTTCCGTCACGTCGTTAGCGAGGGTGTACACATCCACCTGTGCACGACCACACGACGGGCACGAAACAATCTCCAGTTTGCGTTCGCGCAGTCCGAGCGAGCGGAGGATCTCCTCTCCCACCTTGACTTCCTCGACCGGCGGGGCCGAGAGCGAGACCCGAATCGTGTCGCCAATACCCTGACTGAGTAGTGCACCGAACGCCACGGCCGATTTGATCGTGCCTTGGAACTCGGGCCCTGCCTCGGTCACGCCGAGGTGAAGCGGCCAGTCGCCAGCTTCGGACAGCAGTTCGTAGGCGCGCACCATTGTGACTGGGTCGTGGTGCTTCACTGAAATTGCGAAGTCGTAAAAGCCGACATCTTCGAACAGGCGAGCCTCGTTGACCGCGGACTCCACCAGTGCCTCGGGCGTAGCTTTACCGTACTTTTTCATCAGACGCGGATCGAGTGAACCTGCATTAATGCCAATACGCATCGCTGTACCGTTCGCGTTCGCGGCAGCGGCAATCTCCGGGATCTGGTCGTCAAATTTCCTGATATTGCCCGGGTTCACCCGGACTCCCATACCCGAGTCAATCGCGGCGAACACATAGCGCGGCTGGAAATGGATGTCGGCCACCACGGGAATCGTGGACTGTTTGGCAATGACGGCTAAAGCATCGGCGTCCTTATCGGTGGGGCACGCAACGCGCACGATGTCGCAGCCCGCCGCTGTTAGCTCAGCGATCTGTTGAAGGGTTGCGCCGATGTCGTGCGTCTTCGTCGTCGTCATTGATTGGACGCTCACCGGGGCGTCGCCACCCACAAAAACATCGCCCACCTTGATCTGGCGGGTCTTCTTACGCGGGCGAAGAACCTCCGGCAGTTCTTTCACGGACGGGATACCAAGGGATACTGGAATATTCACGTCTCCGATTATGTCACCTTATACAGGGTTTTACACTGGCGTACACCACGTGGGTTAAATGACAGGATTAACAATGTCTGCGATGACGAGGAGCAGCGTCATCGCAATGAGCGCAGTGAACACAAGATAACTGAGCGGCAGGAGGCGCGCCGTGTCGAAGGCGCCGGGATCGGGTTTGCCCTGCGCCTTCGCGATTGTACGACGCGCACCTTCAATGATGGCACCAAGAATGTGCCCGCCATCGAGTGGAAGGAGGGGCACCATATTGAACATAAATAGCGACATATTCAGCCCTGCAACGAGCAGGCTGAGATCGGCGATCCGATCCAAGGTGCCGTAGTTATCGGACTGCGTGGAGGTGATGCTGCCTGCGATGTCCGCAATGCCCACGATGCCCACGACGCCAGTGGCGTCACGTTCTGTTCCCGTAACGAGGTCTGACGCCGTATTCCACAAATGGGCCGGCAGACTCACGAGTACGCTGCCGGTCGCAACGGTGAAGTCCCATGTTTGGCCCGGCACCGCGGTGAGCGGCTGGCGTTCGCGCTCACTCGTTGGCGAGATACCCGCGTACGGCACCTCACGCACAATCGGCTCCCCCGCGTCGTCGACGACGATTTGACCATCGGCAGTTACCGGACGTTCCACCGGGATGGGCTGAACGATGACCACGGTCTGTTTGCCGCCGCGGTCGACGAGCACGGTCACAGGGCCGGTCCCGCCGTCCACAATGGCATCCGATAGCTCGGGCCAGTTAGAGGTGGGCGTGTTGCCCCAGGACAGGATCGTATCGCCGAGCTCAAGGTCTGATAGCGCAGCAGGGCTCGGCGGATGGTCGGCGTCGCAAACCTCGACCTGACCAACACACGGAGTAATGGCACCAATTTGGTTGGTGAGAGTCGGAAGACCAACACCAGACATGACGAAACCGATGAGAAGACCGGCCAGAATGAGGTTCGTGATCGGCCCACCAAACATGATGATGAGCTTTTTGCGGGCGGGCAATCTCCAAAAAGCCTGGTGTTCCTCACCCGGTTTGAGATCTTGGGCCGAAGCTCGACGTGCTTCCTCGGCAAGTGTGATCTGGCCGTTCTTATGCGTGCGGACACCCGCCTTGGCGGGGGCCAGCATACCGGCCATCTGCACGTAGCCACCAAGTGGGATCGCTTTGAGACCGTATTCGGTGCCCCCGCGCGTCGTCGACCACACAGTCGGGCCAAAGCCGATGAAGTATTGCGACACTTTGACACCGAATTTTTTGGCAGGAATGAGGTGGCCGAGTTCGTGGATACCCACGGACACAAGAAGGGCAACAATAAGAAAAAGAATGCCAGGCATCGAGCCCACTTAGCCCCCCAGGGCGCGGTGCGCGGCTTGGCGGGCCCACGCGTCAGCGCCGAGTACTCCCTCGAGATCCACCGGACCACTCCCATCAAAGGAATCAAGCACGTCTGCCACGGTGTCGACGATGTCGAGGTAACCAATCTTTCCCGTCCTGAATGCCTCGACGCACTCTTCGTTGGCGGCATTGAGCACCGCAGGATGAAGAGCGGAGGCTGCGACGGCCTGGCGAGCGAGAGTAATCGCCGGGAACACGTCACCATCAAACGGCTCGAATGTCCACGCCACTGGAGAGTCCCACGCGCACGGCGTCGATACATCAACGAGGCGCTCGGGCCATGACAGTCCCAGCGCAATTGGAAGTTTCATATCCGGCGGCGAAGCCTGCGCGATGGTCGAGCCATCGACGAATTCCACCATCGAGTGGATCACGGACTGCGGGTGTACCACGACCGTAATGTCAGAGGAGTCGATATCGAATAGGTACGCGGCCTCGATAAGCTCAAGTCCCTTATTAATGAGCGTGGACGAATTGATCGTCACGACCGGGCCCATGTCCCACGTCGGGTGATTGAGCGCCTGCTCGGTGGTCACGGAAGAAAGCTGATCACGCGACCAGCCACGGAACGGACCGCCCGATGCGGTGAGGATAAGGCGTCGAACTTCCGACTCTCCCGTCACGTTGAGGGTTGTGAGACCCTTCTCGTGGCGCCCCGAACGCAGTGCCTGCGCGAGCGCCGAATGTTCCGAATCAACGGGCACGATCTGGCCGGGCCACGCCATCGCGTCGGCGATGAGGCCGCCGCCAATAACCAGCGATTCCTTGTTCGCGAGCGCGAGAGTCGCCCC
>JAAYGH010000207.1 GCA_012727825.1 Trueperella sp. | reverse complement strand
CGGGTTCTACCTTGGATCAATCGGAGGCCCGGCTGCGCAGCTCGCTGAGGATTGCATTACGAAGGTCGAACCACTCGAATATCCCGAATTGGGTATGGAGGCCGTGTGGCGAATTGAGGTCGAGGACTTCCCTGCATTCATTGTGGTAGATGACAAGGGTCACGACTTTTTCGCAGGTTCCACCGAGGTGACGGTCACTCTCGGGCAGCGGGCCAAACGCGAATAGCTCGGCGCGGGCGCAGGCGCGGGCGGAATCCTGCCCATCCGCGAGGACTCCTAGCCACATGCGAAGAATCCTGCCCATCCGCGAGGACTCCTAGCCACATGCGAGAGGTATTTCCCCTCGTGTTTAGCTAGGAGTCCTCGCATGTGCGCTAGGTACACGGGAGGGCGAGCAGCGAGGCGACACCTTGCTATTTCGATCACTTCGCCGCCGGTTACTCCTTAGACTGAGAGAAATTCCTTCACATCATTTCTCAAGGACGTTCATGCTCTCAGATGTTGAAATCGCACAGTCTGCCACACTCGCACACATCGACGATATCGCCTCCAGCCTGGGCCTCGCCGATCGCGAATTCGCGCCATACGGCCGTGACAAAGCCAAGTTAGAACTGACCGTTCTACAGGAACGAGCACATCAGCCCGATGGCAAACTCGTGCTCGTCACGGCAATTAATCCCACCCCGGCAGGAGAGGGTAAGACGACGGTGAACGTCGGCTTGTCGATGGCGCTAAACAAGATCGGAAAGAGCGCGATCTCCACTCTGCGCGAACCCTCGCTCGGGCCCGTCTTTGGCATGAAGGGCGGGGCAGCTGGTGGCGGATACTCGCAGGTGCTGCCAATGGAAGACATCAATTTGCACTTCACTGGTGATCTGAGCGCGATTGCGGGCGCGAACAATCTACTCGCTGCGATGATCGATAATTCGATCCATCACGGTAATCCCCTGCGCATTAATCCGAAGAAGATCACGCATCGGCGCACAATTGACATGAACGATCGTGTACTTCGTGAGATTGTCGTTGGCCTTGGCACGCCCGGAAACGGCGCACTTCGCCAAGACGGGGTGGATATTGTTCCCGCAAGCGAAATCATGGCCATTTTGTGTCTGGCTACTGATCTTGACGATCTCAAGCGCCGGTTCTCAAATATGATCGTCGCCTACACCATGGATAATGAGCCCGTCACTGCGGGCGACCTCGGGGCTGTTGGCGCCATGGCATTGTTAATGAAGGACGCGATCAAGCCCAATCTCGTTCAGACCATCGAGAACACGCCGGCCATTATTCACGGCGGCCCGTTCGCCAACATCGCGCACGGCTGCAACTCGATCCTCGCCACGAGGATGGGGCTCAAGCTAGCCGACTATACGATCACGGAAGCTGGCTTCGGCGCCGATCTGGGAGCTGAGAAATTCTTCGACATCGTGTGTCCGATCGGAGGGTTCAAGCCGGATGCCGTCGTCGTTGTCGCGACGGTTCGCGCGTTGCGCTATAACGGCCAGTCGTCGGCAGAAGAAACTATTGACCATTCACTCGCACCACTGGAGGCCGGTCTCGTCAATCTTGAACGCCACCTCGAAAATATGGCGAAGTACGGCGTGCCGTGCGTGGTGGCCATCAACAAGTTCCAGACGGATAGGGACGACGAGATCGAGCTGATTAAGACTCGCTGCGCCGCGCTCGGTGTTGAGGTTGCGGAATCTGACGGGTTTGCCCGCGGTGGCGACGGCGTCACGCAGCTCGCCGAGAAGGTTGTAGAACTGTGTGAACGCGACTCAGATTTCGCGCCCATTTATGATTCTTCGGCGACGATCAAGGAGAAGATCAACATCATCGCTCGTGAGATTTACCGGGCTGACGGGGTCGATTTCTCCGCCGCCGCAGAATCCGAGATTAAACGCTTAGCTCGGATGGGCTTTACTGACCTGCCCGTGTGCATCGCGAAAACACAGTACTCGTTCAGCGACGATCCGACTGCGCTTGGCGCGCCAACCGATTTCCGGATCACCGTGCGCGAGGTGCGGTTGAATTCAGGTTCGGGTTTCGTCGTGGCGCTCACACGCTCGATCATCACGATGCCGGGCCTGCCGAAAAAACCCGCGGCTCTCGCGATGGACGTGTTTGAAAACGGCACCGTCGTCGGCCTGTCCTAAATTCGCTGCTTCGCTCGTGCTAGGCGAGGCGTCATTCGACCACGCACACGGTCTCCACGAAGTGCGTGTTCGGAAAAATGTCCACGGCGTGAAAATGAGTGATTTCCCGGCCGGCACGTACCAGTGCCGACACGTCGCGTGCCATGGATGCCGAATCGCAGGAAACTAAGGCGATCTGAGAGGCGGCGCTCGAGGCGAGGATCTGTGCGGCTTCGTTGCCGAGGCCGGCTCGGGGCGGGTCTGCGATAACGACGTCGGCGTCCTCAACGAGCGTTTCAATGGTGTGTTCGTT
>JAAYGH010000206.1 GCA_012727825.1 Trueperella sp. | reverse complement strand
CATGGTGGCGGTACCCACCCTGTCGATCATGGCGGCTTTCTTCCTTCTTGGTGGCGCGGTTCTTGGACTCGGTCGAATTATTTCGCTTATCCCCTGGCCAGTGATCGAAGGCTTCACCTTGGGAATCGCTCTGATTCTGTTTCTTCAACAGGTACCGAATGCGCTCGGAGTGGAGGCCGAAACCGGCGGAAATACCCTCATCACCGGCGTCGTGACGATAATCGAGGCTCCATACCCGGACGCTCTCATCCCACTCGCCATAGCGCTGGCAACTGTCGTCCTTATTATTCTCTTCGACAAAATTCACCCGTCATTTCCGGGGTCTCTCGCAGCCCTCGCAGTGGTTTCGGTCGGTGTGATCGCAACGAACACGAACGTGCCACTTATCGGTGAAATTCCGGACTCGTTGCCTGCACCTGTCCTGCCTGCAATTTCAACAGACCTCTTTATCGCTCTGCTACCGGGCGCAATTTCGGTGGCGTTCCTTGCGGGTATCGAATCGCTACTCTCAGCGCGCGTGGCCTCGGGCATGGTCGAGGGCGGTACATACCACCCGGACCGCGAGCTATTTGGACAGGGTGCAGCAAATTTTGCTGCGGGTATTTTCGGCGGCATGCCTGCAACCGGCGCCATCGTCCGTACTGCCGTCAATATTAGATCTGGTGGCCGTTCGAGGTTATCGCCAATCATTCACTCATTCTTGCTCCTCATCGTCGTGTATTCACTTTCCGACATCGTCGGGCAAATCCCCATGGCTTCTCTTGCTGGCATCTTATTCGTGACTTCAATGCGCATGGTGCCAGTGCACGCGATTAAGCAGATCATGCGCTCCACGCGTTCGGACGCGGTCGTGTTCGTCCTGACTGTGATCATTACGCTCGTTTTCGACCTCATCTGGGCGATCGTGATCGGTTTGATCGTTGCCGGCACGTTCATGTTGCGACACTTTGCGAACCACTCTGGCGTTCACCGCGAGTACGTCACCAAGAACAACAAGATTCGCGTGCTGCGCATTGATGGCTCAATGTTCTTCGGTGTGGCTGACCGCATCGAAGAAGAGATCACGCGCCTAGATACCGTGCGCGTTGTCATTATTCGCCTATCCCGAGTAGGAATCATGGATGCGACGGGCGCAAAAGCGCTGACGGACATCGTGACCGCGCTCAGGAGGGCTGACAACAACGTGTTGCTCGTCGGTCTGCGAACAACGCACGAAGCACTCACCGACCGGCTTGGGCTCGGCATCGCGATGGGTGGCACCGATCGCTTCTTCGACTCCATTGATGAGGCTCTCGAGGCCGCCGAACGCATCATTGCCGAAGAGATTGCGGAGGAAGAAGCAGCTCGCGAATATGCGCTCGCGAATCCGAAGCCCGCACCTAACACCGGCACTCAAACGGGATGGGAGCGTCTCCTCGAAACCTCCGTCGAGTCTCTCGATAGGCTTCGTATCCGCATGGGCCAAGCGCCCAAATTAGCAAATAGACCAGGCAAGCCCGCCTCACGCGACGACAAGGCCCAGGACGCCGGTTCACACAGCAACGAGTAGCTAGCCCGATCCACGCGGTGCTCCGGCCGGCCCGATCCACACCGTGCTCCGGCCAGCCCACCCACGCCGTGCCCGCGCATACGCGAGGGTTTCTGGTCAAACCCGAGAGGAACTACCCCTCGCCTATGACTAGAACTCCTCGCACCTGCAACCAGGCCGGCACGACGACGGCACCAGCCCCTCGCACCTACAACTAAGCCAGCCCACCCACGTCGTGCTCCGGCCAGCCCACCCACGTCGTGCTCCGGCTGGCCTACCCCCGCTGTGCTCCGGCCGGCCCGATCCACGCCCCATTTCCCACCCACGCTGTGCCCGCGCATACGCGAGGGTTTCTGGTCAAACCCGAGAGGAACTACCCCTCGCCGATGACTAGAACTCCTCGCACCTGCAACCAGGCCGGCACGACGACGGCACCAGCCCCGCGCACCTACAACCAGGCCGCCCCGTCTACGCGATGAAGGCCCGGAACCATTCGGTTCCGGGCCTTCATCGCGTGACATAACGGTCAGTAACCGCTAGTTGGCGTCGAGCTCCTGTTGAGCTTCCACAGCGCGGTCGATCGCGTCAGAGAGGGCATCCTGGGCCTGGCCGTAGGCCGCCCAGTCGCCGGCCTCCATGGCCGAGTTCGAATCCATGATCGCGGTTCTGGCGTCCTGGAGCGCGGTGTCGAGGCGTTCCTCAGGAGTACCCGGTAGCGGTGCCGGTGGCTCCGCAGTTGTTGGGTCCTCCGTTGGCTCGGCAGCGGTGGGTTCGTCTGTTGGCTCGGCATCAGGATCGACGAGGTCCGGATCAATCTCGCCACCATCAATCGGTGCCTCCTTCTCGCCAACCACACCAGCATCTCCGGCCTCAACGCCCGAATCGCCACCGAAGACCTCATCAAGCGACTCGTCCAAGGTCGGCGCAAATCCAACGCTGTCGCCAAACAGAGTCAGCACGTACTGAAGAGTCGGATACTGCGTACCGGACGTCGCCTGAACGTAGATCGGCTGGACGTACAGCAAGCCATCACCAATTGGAAGTGAGAGCAGGTTACCTTCCATGACCTCTGTTCCGCCCTGACGCAACAAGTTCAGATCCGTCGACACCCGGGGGTTGGTCAGCATCGTATTCTCTGCCTGACCCGGACCAGGAACAGTCAGGTCTCGAGGCAGTTCAAGCAAGTTCAACTTGCCATACGAATCGGCCTTCACACCGGTCTCATCGCCTGCATCACCAGATGCCGCTAGGAAGCCAGTCATGACGTTTCGGTTCGTCGTACCACCGGGGATGTAGGAGGTCGTAAGCGAGAAGTTCGTTTCGTCCTCGCCCGGCATCTTCAACGTCAGGTAGTACGGGGGCTGCTTTGGCGTGGTCGGGCCGGCCGCGAGGGTCGGCTCGAGTGGCACCTGCCAGAAGTCGCCACCGGAGTAGAACGACTTCGCGTCCGTTACGTGGTAGCGAGCAAGCAGGGTGCGCTGCACCTTAAACAGATCCTCGGGGTAACGCACGTGCGCAATCAGGTCGCCGGGCATCTCGTCGATCGACGAGATCTGCCCCGGGAAGATTCCCTTCCACGCGTTGATAATTGGATCCTCAGTATCCCACTGGTACAGGGTCACTGAACCGTCGTAGGCATTGACCACGGCCTTGACCGAGTTGCGGATGTAGTTGATCTCGTCCGGACGATTAATGCCCGTGGCACCGATCGTCGTGGCGTCCGTCGTCGCGTCGAGAAGAGTCTCGCGCGCCGAGTACGGGTAATTGTTCGACGTCGTATAGGCGTCAATAATCCACACGAGATCCTTTGGTGTATCAGGATCGCCGTCCATGTCGATCGCGGCCGGAACAGCCTTCGTGTCGAGTGTGAGATACGGAGCAACCTTGCGCACACGCTCGTGCGGATCGCGGTCAAATAGAATCTGCGATTCGCTCGTCACACGATCCGAGAAGAAGAGTTCGGTTGAACCCATCCGGATGGAGAACATGAGGCGCTCGAACACGTTGCCAACAGACGGACCGCCGTCGCCGGTGTAGGTGTTCATGACCTGACCGTTGGGCGCAGCATCATCTGGGTAATCGAGCTCCCACGGATCCGATCCCTCAGGGGCACCCACAATGGAGTATTCCGGGCTCTGCTGGCCAAAGTACACGCGAGCTTCGTAGTCGCCAATTTCGCCAACCGACGGGATTCCGGCTTCCCAGAACGTCGGATCGCCACGGCTGGTGATGGTGTTTCCGTAGGCGGCAGCAACACCGAATCCGTGCGTATAGACCGTGTGGTCGTTCACCCACGAGCGTCGCTCAGCATCTAGGCCATCGAGGTTCAGTTCGCGCACTGCAATAACGGTGTCACGCGTTTCGCCGTCGATCTCGTAACGATCAACCGTCAGCGGCTCAAGGAACTGATAATACTGCCTGTTCTGCTGGAGCTGATTGAACGAGGGATCCACAATGTTCGGATCCAGCAGACGGATCTGCGCGGCAGTCTCGGAATCCTTGCGCAACTGGCCAGGCTCCACATCGGTACGCGCGTCGTACTGCAACGTCTCCACGTGTGCCATGTCATAGGCCTCGAGCGTGGCGTCAATATTGCGTTGAATGAAGGTCGACTCAAGCTCGGCAGCGTTCGGGTTCACCTGGAAATTCTGCATGAGCATCGGGTACAGCCAGCTCACCACGAGCGCCGTAGCGAGCGTCGAGGCGATACCCACCAGGGCAGGCTTCCACATCTGGCGGACCGCGGCCAAAATAAATAGCACTGCGACGATCGCAACCACAATCGCAAGAATGGTCAAGCCTGGCTTGGACGCATTGATATCCGTGTAGCTCGCGCCGGAGAATCGTTGGTGATTACCAAGGAGCAGGTCGTACCGGGCCAGCCAATAATTAATAGCAATGAGTAGTGCGCCAAAAGCGAGCAAAATGCCGAAGTGGCGCTGCGCCTTTTTAGAAACCTTGAATCCGCTCTGGTCGAGTCCCATGTCCCCCGTCATCCAGTACACCACTCCGGCGGTGATGAGAGAGAGCACGAGCAAGGTCACGAGGAAGCCCATAATCGCGTGAATTGCGGGCAACGCGAACACGTAGAACGACACGTCCATGCCGTATTCGGGATCCGCCGTTTCAAACGACGAGCCGTTAAACCATAGGAGGAAGGTACGCCAGTTTCCGGACAGGCTAGTCCCGAACAAGAGCGCAATGAGGCCGGGTACGACGCCGTAGGTCAGCCACTTCTTGGACATCAGAGCATCGCGGTAGTCGGCAATTTGCGAATCCAAGTTGACGACGTTGCCCTTATCTTTTGGCTTCGTCTTACCCAGTGCGATGCGCAGATTGATCACTACGACTGCAAAGACGGCTAGGAAGCCAAATGCTCCCAGCGCAATCGATGCACCGTATTGCGTCCAGAAAACTCGCGCTGCGTCAATCTGTTCAAACCACTTGAGCTCGGTCCAGAAATTGGCAAAAACAACTATTCCGAAGACGAGCACGCCAAGCACGATTAAGGTGGGCAGGAATGCTCCACCGAGCGGAGACCGCCCGGAGTTCGGCCGTTGGGTTGGGGCCGTTTGGTTAGTCAAAATAAACCTCACTTCGCGCCCTGCTACGTGGGCGACATTGACCGTGATCTACGGAGACAACTCCCAAAACCGTATAACAAACTGCCCCGTGTTTGCCATGTGGTTCACTGACGGAGTGACCCGTTCAAGGCCAAAGCCAGCGATGTGCCACAATGGAGCGGTGACTGAAACGACTAAGACACCAATGCTCCGCTCGCTAGAGAAGTCCACGCTCGAGATTGAGCGCCACGTTGCCACCGGCGGCTGGGACGCTCCGATGCGCTTGTTCGCGCTTGCCTACGCCCGGCGCGCGCTCGACGAACACCCCGAGCTCTCAGACGAATTACCCGCCGACGTTCAGGCCGACGCCATCACAGATCCGACCACCCTGTTCTCCATCGAACAGGAAGGATTACCCGAGGTGGACACAATTGAGGAACTAGTCACTCGAATCGTGTGGCCAGACAACGTCGATGGCGCCTCGCTCGCGGTCGAACGCATTGTGCTTCCCCCGGGCAGTGAAACTCAGCTTCCGAAGGATCCAAAGGAAGCTGAAGCTGCGCTTGAGGACCACCCGGAGCGACAGGATGTACGCATCGTCGTGTCCGTCCTTCGCACAGGTGAATCGTGGTGTGCGATTCGCATGAAGAATTTCGACGATCCCACCAAGGTGCTCTCCGGCGAGAACCTCGTGCCGGGTCTCGTTGAAGGCCTGCGCATGGGCTTTTCCGAAGAAGCTTGGCAGTCCGAGTAGTCCACACCCTAAGAAGTGGATTCGACGTCCGCGCAGGGCGTGAGCGACGAGGTGTCCCCTGACTCGACTGCTTCGACGACGGCGATTGCTTCGTCGATCGTCCGCACCGACCAAATATTGAGCCCGTCGGGTTCGAATCCGATCGTCTCAGGACAGTTCGGAGCTGGTGCAATGAAGTCGGTTGCTCCGGCGTCGCGAGCGCCGTTGATCTTGTGGCGAATGCCCCCGATGGGATCGATCTCGCCGTCCCACGCGATGGCGCCAGTGCCCGCAATGGTCGCGTCGCCGCCCAGCGATCCCTCAGTGACGGCGTCGTAAATCGCCAGCGTAAACATACCGCCAGCCGACGGCCCGCCAATACCTTCCACCACGTAGTCGACATTGGTAGGAAGAACGACGTCGGTCACTTCGACGAACACGCCAAGCATCGAACCTGGGTGGACCCAGCCGGTGGTGTCAGGCTCGAAGCCACGAGTCGTCATAGTGAGCGTCTGCTCCTCACCATCGCGATCGATCTTCAAGGTGATGTCCGATCCTGCGGGAGCGGCGTCGAGGACGCCCGACAGGTCCATAAAGGTCGTGATTGTCACGAAGCCCTTGGTGTCATCAGTGCCTATTTCCTTGAGGACGTCGCCTTCCTCAAGAATGCCAAACGCGGGTGAGTCCTCGGGCACCCCGGCAATTGTGAGCGTCATTGAGACTTCCATACCCGCGGTTTCAAAGGCTACGGCCGAGGCCGTGTCCTGTGAGAAGTCCATGAGCATCTGGTTGCGTTCGCGGATCTGATCCGACGTGATTTCCGCCGGGTACAGTGCGCGGACCGGCACAAGTTGGAGGTTGCGACTCACAAGCGCGCCCACTGCGACGACGCCGGGAACGCCGTGGTCAGCGTTACCCGTGGCGGTCACGGTTGTCATGAGGAGGTCCGTGTCCGACGCGTAGGTGTCGGTGCCCGATACCTTGAGGATGTCCGTGCCGTTAATCTCGCCTGTCACGTCCAGCACCGGGCCTGGACTTTGCACAATGTAGGAGGTCGGCATCGCGATACCGACGAGAAGGAGAAGCGCGTACAGCGCGCCAGCAATTATCCTTCGTGAGGGGCGTCGTACAATCCGCATGGGAGTCCATCCAATGTTGGTAAGGGCCGGTTCCACAATCGTCGCCAGGTCCGGTCGTGTCCACCAGTATCCACCAGCATCTGTCCGTTTCCCGGGTGGCCAAGCTCATTTACGCCTCCGGCGCACCGTCGCTCTTTGTCAGGCGGGGCCACGCCCACTACTCTTGGTAGATAGCCGAGGAGGAAATCTTATGAGCAACAGTGATCATAACGGGCAAGGCACACCAGATGACAACTGGGAAGACATGCTCCGCGCGATTTTCGGACCCGATGGGGCCGAGCAGATCATTGAGCGCATGAAGGCGGAGGGCCAAGACCCGAATGCCGCAATGTCGCAGATGCTAGACCCCGCGAATATTGCGATGGTGACCCAGCAGATTCAAGCGATGCTCGGATCGTCTGGTGAAGGTCCCGTGAATTGGCAACTCGCTGAGCGGGTAGCCCGCGAAACGGTAACCCGAAGCAACGCGGATCGGTTAACTGCAGACAAGGCTGACCACACGCGCTCCTCCATGCGCACAGCTTCCCTGTGGCTGGATGCGGCCACCGAGTTCGATCCGGCGACGGGCCCAAACATGGCGCTCACCCGCCTCGACTGGATCGCTCACTCGCTTGGCACCTTCCGCAAACTTATTGACCCCATCGGCGCGAACGTCTCGCGCGCGTTCTCAGACGCGTTCTCCGCGCAAACCGAACATCTGCCTCCGCAGATGGCTGGGATGTTCGGTGATCCAACGATGTTCATCTCGAAGATGATCGCCTCGGTGTTAGGCGTTCAGTACGGCGGCGCTCTCGCAGAGCTCGCCTTGAAGTCATTCGGTTCCACCGATACGGGCGTGCCACTACTTGAGGGGTCGTCCTCGATACTCGTGCCGCGCAACATTGACGAGTTCTCGGAGGGACTAGACGTTTCGCACGAAGAAGTCCTCCTCTATGTCGCCGTCCGTGAGGCTGCCGCAGCGCGCCTCTACACGCGCGTACCATGGCTGCGCCCGCGCGTTCTCGACACCATCGCCGAAATCGCGTCCGGCATTGACATCGATATGGAGTCAATCGAGGAGCAGGTGCGCGGCATGGCAATCGATCCGACGAACATGGATCCCACCAACATGCCCCAAATCGACATGTCAAATATTTTCGTTCTCGAACTTTCGGGAGCTCAGGAAGACGCCGTTGAGCGCCTCCAGCATCTGCTC
Source organism: Trueperella sp. (assembly GCA_012727825.1). GTDB lineage: Bacteria > Actinomycetota > Actinomycetes > Actinomycetales > Actinomycetaceae > Trueperella. Next base: position 1,855 of record JAAYGH010000206.1, on the reverse strand, counting down.
TCCCTTATCGAGGGCTGGGTATCCGAGGTCGCCGCGCGCGCCGTGCTTCCCCACTTACCGAACGCCGTTCCGATGCGTGAACTCTTTACACGCCGTTATGCCACCGACAATCCGGCCAAATCCGTGTGGGAGGCACTCCTGGGTATCGAACTCGCGGCACGGCGCCAACGTGAGGCGGCCACATTTTGGCAACTCGCAGAGTCGAAGAAGAGCATGAAGGACCGCGATGCGATGTGGTCCCACCCCGATCTCCTGCCCACGGCAGATGCGCTCGACAATCCCGAATCGTTCTTCGACGGCGAGCAACAAGACATCGATGCCGAACTCGATTCCTTCCTCGAGGGCCTATTTGGCGACGCCGAGCAGAGCGAAGCCCCTCACGAGGCCGCGTTCGGCGCGGACGATCAGCCTCATCGCGACGGCAGCGACGAGGTCGGCAAAGGCGATAACGGTAGTCCATCTGAGGATCCCGACCAGAGTTAAATCCACAGCCGTGAATTGAGGGTTCCCGGGCTCTCCGGCGTCGTTAGTCTCACGATATGCAACTAACAACGGGAGTTTTCTGGACTGGCACGCGCCAGGCTCAGATCGGGCTGGACCCGCGTGTGGGTGTGAGTCTTACCGGTTTGGATCTCGCGGAGATGCAGCTCGTGGATTCCTTAACACGCCCACACACTGATGCCGAATTGTCGGCACGCGCAAAAGTTGCCGGCATTTCACCGCACAGGCTGCGCTCGATCCTCAACACGCTCACGCGAGCTGGAGTACTCGACCCCGATCCGTCGCCCCGCCCGGATGCGATCGCCTCGCGACGCATCCATGGCACGGTGCCCGAACGAATGGCACGGCACATTCATATTCATCACGCGGACTATCTCGGTGCGGGCATCGGTATCGGGCTTGCACGCCGCGGGTTTGGACGGATTACAACCGACGACGACGCCGTGGTTACCTATAACGACCATCCTGACATGCGCCGTATGGGCGTAGGCGTGGACCGTCGAGCAGCTTTCAAGACGCTCATCCGGCAAGAAAATCCGCACGTATTCGCCGGGACTCGAACATCGAGTCCCCCAGACCTTGCGATTGTTACAGGCTCGTTCGCCACCGATCCCGTGACGGTCGGACAATACGGTGCCGAGCACGTGTCCGTCTATCAGGCATGGATCGAAGAGGTGGATATTTACGCAGGTCCGCTTACCATTCCCCACGAAACTGCGTGCGCGAATTGCCTCATGCTGCACCGCCAGGAGTTCGATCCGAACTGGCGCTCACTCATCCAGCAGGCTTGTGCCACTCCGGCACTGCTACCCGACATCGGTGCCGCGATGCTTGCCACGAGCCTCGCACTCCGAGACATCACCGAGGCACTTGACACTGGTCGGGTGCCTCATATGTGGCGGGTCGGACCATCGCCATCGCCGCCCGCGCCGGTCATCCTCCAACCACATCCCGACTGCGGATGCGCGGGGCTCGCGGAAGGCTGACGGTCCTATCGGCCATAGCCCAGTGGCTTGCCGTTGACGATTGTCAAAATATCTAGCCCATAATCGGTGAGCTTGCGGGTGCCAATACCGCGGACCCGCCCAAGTTCGGAAAGGTCACTGGGCTTCTTTTCCGCGATCTCGCGCAGGGTCACATCGTGCATTATGACGTGGGCTGGTTTACCCGTGGCCTGCGATGTCTCCAGCCGCCAGGCGCGCAATTCCTCGAAAAGGGGGACGTCGTTCGGATTGTCATTCGCCCAGTTGTCCTTAGCATCACGCGAACGCCTCCGCGCCCGCGAGGTTCGCGATTCGGGCATGGGCCAATGCTCGGTGAGGAACCGGCTGAGCTTGCGGTTGGCCCGCCCTCT
>JAAYGH010000205.1 GCA_012727825.1 Trueperella sp. | reverse complement strand
GTTCAGCACGCGCGCTGCTCACAGCGATCTCTAAATCTTCAAGATGTTCAGCTGGCGATGCCAACGAAGCAAGCTTTGCATCCGCCAAAGTGCGGCGCTCCACCATCTCCTCGATCGACATGCCGAGATCGCGTTGGATTAACCGCAGCTCGGCTCGACGCTCATGAATACGGTTCAACTCATCGGGGTCCGTATCCAGTTCGGTAAGCTTCATGGCCAGCACGTTCACCACGTCCGAGGCGATGACGGAGGCGTCTTTGAGTTGTTGAGCCAGATGTGCGAGCTCCACGTCTGCACCCGACGCCTGCCGTAGCATCTGGCTCGCAGAATCGAGCACGTGCAGTGCCCCGGTCTCGAGGTCTGAGCCTTCAAGACCCGACACAGTTCCCGCCATCGCGGCGCGCAGATCCTCCACGTTTTCGAGCAACAGAGCTCTCGCCTTGAGTTCGTCCTCTTCGCCCGCCTTGGGTTTGACCGTGTCCACCCGCTTGACCAGCGCGTTCAGCGCCAACCGCTCGGAGGCAGCCTGTTTCATGCCGTCGCGAAAGACGTGGAGTTCACGTTCGGCGTCACGAAGGGCCTCCCACGCAACTCGGTAGAGCTGCTTCGCGTTTACGATCTCCGTCCCACCAAACAGATCGAGCGCCGCGCGTTGCTGACTTGGCGAGCGCAACTTGAGTTGGTCGGCTTGGCCGTGCACGGTCACGAGGTGTTCTGCAATCTCTGCGAGAACAGCCATCGGCACGCTTTGTCCGCCTGCAAATGCTCGCGACCTACCTTGGGCTGGCACATGCCTCGCAACAATGATCGCCGCGTGATCGCCGTCGACATCCACTGTTCCGCCCGCGTTTTCAACGATCTCGACCACGGGTGAATCAGCGCGTACAACAAATGTTCCCTCGACAACGGCTCGGTCCGCGCCAGCGCGAACACGAGATGCGTCAGCCTTCTCCCCCATCAATAACGACAGAGATGTCAGGGCCATCGTTTTGCCTGCGCCAGTCTCGCCGGTAATGGCGGTCATACCTTCGCGCAGATGCAGGTGCGCAGATTCGATAACGCCGAGATTCGAAATGCGGAGTTCGTCGATCACGCCGGATCCTTTGCGCCCCTTCGCCACCCTTCGACAGGCAGATGAAATTTCTTGACGAGTCGGCCTGAAAACGGCGAATCATTCAGCCTCGCGAGCCGCGCCGGATGCTTGCCCTTCACAGCGGTAATCCGCGACCCCTCTGGAGCGTGAAGTTGACGTCGGCCATCTAGCCACACCACGGCGTCGTCCGAACGAATACCCACTTCAAGCGTTGAATCCTTGCTAACAACGAGCGGCCGCGCGAAAAGGGCATGCGCGGCAATGGGCGTCAAGATGAGTGCTTCGACGTCAGGCCACACAATCGGGCCGCCAGCCGAGAAGTTGTAAGCAGTTGACCCGGTGGGTGTAGAAAGCAAGACAGCGTCGGCTTTGAATGACGAGAGTCCTCGACCATCCACACCAATGTCTGCCTCGATCATGCGGACGCCCGTGCCCTTCTCTATCGACGCTTCGTTGAGGGCCCAGCCCACGTCGACGCTGCCATCGGGGCGG
>JAAYGH010000204.1 GCA_012727825.1 Trueperella sp. | reverse complement strand
GCGCAGAGCGTGTGGAGGTCCAGAAGTAGCCCGGGCCTCGCTTGACGAAGTCGAGGCCCGGATTCTAAAAATCCAGCGATGGTTCGTGGGCCGCTCGTAGCAGGCTCGTAGGACGCTTGTAGAAGAGGCTTAGTCGTCGCCTTCGAAGATGTCGACCATCGTCGTGGGAAGCGCGGGGTCGCCATCGGATAGTCGCCACGCGGAGTATGGCAGTGCCGCGCGCGAATTGCGGTGGCGTTCAGCCGCGCGGGCGAGTTCACCTTCGCGGGTGTAGTCCTCGTCAATTTGCCCGCCGTCAACAAGCTTGACCTGCAGTGGGCGCGCCTTGTGTTCCTTGAGATAGGCCAGGCCGTCCTCCCACGTTTGAGCTGAGACGACGAGCTCGCCAGTCGCGCGGCCCGTCTCGTCGTGTGTGCGACCAGCAACCTTGAGACCGCCCACCGACCCCTTCGAATCTGACAGTTTGGCAACTTCCTGCATCGAGCCATCCGCGCGCTCTCGCGCCACCAGCTTGTATACGAGCTGCGCGGTGGGAATACCCGAGCCGGTCACGAGCTTGGTGCCCACACCATAGGAGTCGACGGGGGCAGCGTTCAGCGCCGCAATCGCGTATTCGTCAAGGTCTGACGTGACGGTGATCTTCGTCGTCGTGGCTCCCATAGTGTCGAGCTGGTTGCGCACCTTGAATGCCTGCGCAACCAAGTCTCCGGAATCTAGGCGGACCGCACCAAGCTCTCCGCCGGCCTCACGCGCAACCTTGACGGCGAGTTCCACGCCGCGTTCGACGTCGTACGTATCCACGAGCAGGGTGGTATCCGTGCCCATCGATTCGATCTGCGTGCGGAAGGCTTCTTCCTCGGTGTCGTGCAGGAGGGTGAACGAGTGGGCGGCCGTGCCGATCGGCTTGATGCCATATGAACGGGCGGCCTCGAGATTCGACGTGCCAACGAAACCGCCGATCACAGATGCGCGTGCGGCGGCAACGGCAGCGCGCTCATGCATGCGGCGTGCACCCATTTCGAGGCACGGGCGGTCGTGCGAGGCGATCGTCATGCGGGAGGCTGCGGTTGCCACTGCCGAATCGTAATTCAGGATCGACAGGATCACGGTTTCGAGCACCACGGCGTCGGCAAACGTGCCAGTCACGGTGAGCAACGGCGAACCTGGGAAGTAGACCTCACCTTCGGCATATCCGTAAATGTCTCCCTTGAACTCGTAGTTGGCGAGCCATTCGAGCGTGGCGTCGGAGACGATTCCCGCCTCACGCACGTAGTCAACTTCCGCCTCGGTGAAGCGAAAATTCCTCAATGCTTCAAGGATGCGGCCAGTTCCAGCGACGACGCCGTAGCGGCGCCGGCCCGGAAGTCGGCGGCCAAACACCTCAAAAACGGAGGCACGATCGGCAGTCCCTGACATCATGGCCGAGTCAACCATCGTCAATTCGTACATATCGGTAAGCAACGCGGTGCTTGGAAAATTCGTCATAGCCTAACGGTATATCTCACAGGCGAGAAATTTCTTCACCTCTGCCAATTTGCACAATTTTTCGGCGATTCTCAGCCATTCTCAGCCATTCGTAGCCAGTGCCACGTGCTTTCTTCGTCCAACCTCGCGCCTAATATTTCACAACCTACTAGAATCAGGGGCGTGAGTGACATGACTGAATCAACGCCCACTCCCAGCCCCGCTGAAACCCCGGCGT
>JAAYGH010000203.1 GCA_012727825.1 Trueperella sp. | reverse complement strand
GGTTCGATTCCGGCTCGATGCCCTTCGCCCAAAAGCATTACCCGTTCGACAACCAGGAATGGTTTGAGTCGCACTTCCCGGGCGACTTCATCGTCGAGTACATCGGCCAGACCCGCGGGTGGTTCTACGTCATGCACGTCCTATCCACCGCAATCTTCGACAAGCCGGCCTTCACATCGTGCATTTCGCACGGCATCGTGCTCGGCAATGACGGTCGCAAGGCCTCAAAGTCGCTACGCAACTACCCGGATCCGATGGAGATGTACGACGTGTACGGCTCGGACGCCGTGCGGTGGATGCTCATGAGCTCGCCCGTGCTGCGCGGCGGCAACCTCGTGGTCAACGAGGAAGGTATTCGCGAGGCGATGCGCCACGTGATCCTCCCGCTGTGGAACACGTGGTACTTCTTTGCGCTGTATGCCGGCACGGTCGACGGTGGCAAGGGCTATGTTGCCAGCGCGATCGACGTCGACGACGCCGATGTTCTGGCTGGTCTTGACGTCATGGACCGCTACGTCCTGTCACGCACGAAGCTTCTGGCTGACTCGGTTCGCGAAAACCTCGATGATCTCGACATCCCAGCTGCGGCCGCCGACATCCGAGCACACATCGATCTCCTCACCAACTGGTATGTTCGCACCTCCCGTGAACGCTTCTGGAACGAGGACAAGTCGGCGTTCGACACGCTGTACACCGCGCTTGAAACGCTCATGCGCATCACGGCAACGTTGCTTCCCTTGATCGCCGAGGAAATCTGGCGTGGCCTGACGGGCGAGCGCTCCGTCCACCTGACCGACTGGCCGATCTGGCCGGACGAGGTAGTGGACGAGGAACTCGTAGAAATCATGGACGAGGTTCGCGACGTCGTCTCGCACGCGCACTCGCTACGCAAGGCAAACAGCCTGAGGGTCCGCCAGCCACTACGCGCACTGTCCGTGGTGACCAACCTCGATCTTGGACGCTTTGCTGATCTCATCGCATCTGAGGTGAACGTCAAAGACGTGCGGATCCAGACGGCTGAGGAATCTGGCCTTGAGGTGCGCAAAGAACTCGCCGTGTTACCGCGCGAGCTTGATCCCGAGGTTCGCCGCCACACGTCGGCCCTGTTCAAGGCCGCCCGTGAAGGAAACTGGGAGCTCGTCGACGGCGGTGTCCGCATGAAGACCGAGCCAGAAATCATCCTCAAGGAGGGTCAGTTCGACGCGACGACGGCCGTGGAAGCTGACGAAGGTTCTGTAGCCGACGTACTGAACTCGGGCGCGTTCGTTGTACTCGACACGGTGCTGGACGCTGAGCTCGAAGCCGAAGGCTATGCACGCGATGTTGTTCGCGCCGTTCAGGACCAACGCAAGGCTGACGGCCTGCACGTGGCTGATCGCATCCGCCTCACGTTGCGCGTTCCGGGCGAGAAGCTCGCAGCGGTCGAATCAAATATTGAGATGATCGCTACTGAGACGCTCGCTTTAGAGTCAAGCGTCGAGGGCGGCGCCGAAGGTATCGAGATCACCGTGGAGAAGATTGCGTGAATGAATTGACAGGATCGCCGGAATTTGCCGACGACGAACAGGACCTTTCGCCCGAGGAATTGGCTGAGCAGGCGAAGGCGGATGAATTGCAGGCTGACCTCGAGAAGCTCTTGACGTCACCGCTCGTCGTTGGGCCGGATCCCACCGTTGTCGACGATCTGCTCGAGGAACCAGAACCGGAAGTCAAAGAACGCGAACCGATCGAGGATCTCGCCGAACAGGCCATGCTCGACCGTCAGGTGGAGCAGATCTACGCAGCGATTCAGACTCGGGCACCCGAGCACAAGATTCAGCCTTCGACTCAGCGCGTACTGGATTGCCTCGACATGATGGGCAATCCGCAAGATCAATACCGCGCCGTGCACATTACGGGCACAAACGGGAAGACGTCGACGGCCCGGATGATCGAGGCGCTCCTGCGCGAGCTCGGGTTACGAACCGGAAGGTACACGTCTCCGCATCTAAATTCGGTGCGAGAGCGGATCTCCATCGACGGGCACGCGATCTCACGCGCCGGATTCATCCAGGCGTGGGAAGACGTTGCACCGTTCGTGGCGATGGTCGACGCGCAATCGGCCTTGGACGGCGGACCACAGATGAGTTTCTTCGAGGTGTTTACCGTGATGGCGTATGCCGCGTTCGCGGACGCTCCGGTGGATGTCGCCGTCATCGAAGTTGGCATGGGCGGGCAGTGGGACGCGACCAACGTGATCGACGCGGACGTTGCCGTGCTGATGACCGTCGCGCACGACCACGAAATGTGGCTGGGTTCGGAGCTCACCGACATCGCACAGGAAAAGCTCGGAATTTTGATGCCAGGGGCAACGCTCATTAGCGCTGAGCAAGACCCGGAAGTGTCCTACCTCGTGCGCGAGGCAGTGGCGAAGAACCGTGCAACGCACGTGCAGTACGGGAACCGGCTCGAGGTGCTCGATCGCGAAGGCGCCGTGGGTGGGCAGATGATCTCGGTTCGCACGCCGTCGGCCGTCTACGAGGATGTTCCGCTGGCGATGTATGGCAAGTACCAGGCGGAAAACGCTGCGATAGCGATCGCGGCCGTCGAAGCGGTGTTTGGCGGGGGAGCGCTCAGCGGCGACGTCGTCGAACACGCGCTCATGGCCACTGTCTCTCCCGGCCGAATGGAGGTCATCAAGAACTCCCCGTTCGTCATCGCTGATGCCGCGCATAACCCAGCGGGTGCGCAGGCCACGATCGAGGCACTTGAGGAGTCCTTCCCTGGCACGCGTGTGCTCGTTTTCTCGGTGATGGCTGACAAGGATGTGGAGGGCCTGCTTTCCGTACTAGAACCCCATTTCCATTCGGTGGTCGTCACGGAGATGAACAATGAGCGTGCCATGCCCAGTGACGAGATCGCAGAGATTGCTCGTGACGTGTTTGGAGATGACAGGGTGGCTCTCGAGCCCAATCTGGACTCTGCGATCGTCTTCGCCGCCGACGTGGCAGAGAGTGTGAACCCAGAGGAAGTCACCACGCCGTCGGTTGTGGTCATGGGATCCGTGATTCTTGCCGCCGAAGCGCGCGCGGTCATGGGGCGCCCCAAGCCCGACGAGGCGTAGGATTCGGATTCGGCAGGGTCGTCCGCGTCTGGGGGCTCGTCCGTGCCTGGGAGCTCGTGCCCGCCCTAGTCTGCGCCGTCGCCGTCGCCCACGGTAAAGCGACGGAACTGCGGGAAGGCGAACGCGCAGATCACCATGCCGATGATGACGAGCAACCCGCCGCCCCACGTGGTTGCAGCAGGGCTGATGAATTCGCTGGCGCTACCGTGGAGGAAGTCGGCGATGCGAGGCCCACCTGCCACGACGACGATGAACACGCCTTGCAAGCGCCCGCGCACGGCGTCGTTGGTTTCACCGAGCAGGATGGATTGACGGAACGCTGCGGAGCTCATATCTGACGCGCCTCCGACGGCCAGAGCTGTGACGGCAACGATCAGCATGATGATGCGCGCTTCGGGCGCAAACTCGAAGGCGAGACCCGTGGCAACCACCGCCGCGCCCCACACGCTGATGGCGACGAGAACTGCTAAGCCGTAGCGCCGTACACGCGAGATCCACCCACCGAGCACACCGCCAAGCACAGCACCGATCGGCATACCGGCATACAGGAGTGCGAACTCGATGCCACCTTCGGAATTACCGCCGAACACCGTGTGTGCAACCTCGGGAAACACGGCACGGGGCATGCCAAAAATCATTGCGATGAGGTCGACGATGAAGCTGACCATCACGATGTGGTGCATACCGAGATATCTCAGGCCCTCCACAACTGACCTGAGGCCCGGCGTCGTGGTGGCGCGTCCCGGCGCGGGAAGCGAGGGGAGCTTGTAGACCGCATACAGCGTGGCGAACAGCGTGATCGTGTCGATGAGATAGAGGGC
>JAAYGH010000021.1 GCA_012727825.1 Trueperella sp. | reverse complement strand
CATCTACGCTGTGCATGACGAAATGACGCTCGAGCTCGGAGAAGAGCCGGGCCTATTAAAAGATGGCGTGGAAGACCACCTGCAAAAGTTACTGTCCGAGCAAACGGATATTTTGGGCCGGGACGTGCGCCTCATCCGTCGTGAACACCCAACGGCAATCGGCCCTGTTGACCTGCTCGTCAAAGACGGATCAGGACACATCGCGGTCGAGGTTAAACGCCGCGGAGAGATCGACGGCGTGGAGCAACTGACCCGCTACCTGACGTTGCTGGAGCGCGATTCGACGCTCCAGCCCATTCGCGGGATATTCGCGGCACAGGAGATTCGCCCGCAGGCGCGGGTGCTTGCCGAGGATCGTGGAATCGAGTGCGTGGTGCTCGATTATGACGCGATGCGTGGCGTGGACAATCCTGACGATCGGCTGTTTTAATGGCTCGGCGCAGGCGCGCCCACGGGCGCAAACATTCGGGTGAACACCAGCCGCTCAATCTTGATCGGATCATGAATTATACGAGCTCCGAAACGGTTGACAACGGCATGGAGTTTAAGGTCCAGCAGATCCGTTCAGGTCGAAAGGAGTACGTGTGTCCCGCGTGCCACGGGCTCATTCTCGTGGGCGAGTCACACGTCGTGGCGTGGACGGAAGATGCATGGTTTGGCGCCGAGGCTGGTCTTCAGGCTCGCAGGCACTGGCACACGAGCTGTTGGAAGGCAAAAGGACGCCGGGCAACCGGGTGGTAATGGTAGCGTTAAACCATGATTGCTTACCGTAGAACTGGCCCTGAATCTGACCTACCTCTGGTGCTTTTGCACGCGCTCCCACTGGATTCGACCATGTGGGACACGGTTCGAGTCGAACTGTCAGACATCGACGTCCTGACATTCGACGCCCCTGGCTTTGGCGAGTCTCCACGTGGCGAGGAACTAAACGATGGAGAACCGAACACCAAGACGTTCGTCAAGGCGATCAAGGAACGCCTCGATGAGCTTGGCATCAAGATGATTGCGCTCGGCGGCCTATCGATGGGCGGGTCCGTCGCGGCTGACTTCACGGCCGCACACCCTGAGATGGTGGCAGGGCTTGCGCTCATGGACACGAACATTGACTCCGATGACGACGATCGCAAGGCGTTCCGCCGAGGCGTGGCCGAGCAGGCTGATCGCGGCGAGGGCTATGACGCTGTGAAGGATTGGACGACCACCATGGTTGGCGCGGACACGCCCCAGGAGATCCGCGATTCGCTAGATAGGCGCTTCAAGGCTCTACCTAATGATGGTCTGGCATGGATCCAGCGTGCCATGGCTAATCGTGAGGACCGCTCTGGCTCGGTTTCGTTGGTGAAGGGCCCGGTCTATTTTGTTCGGGGAACGGAAGATCCGACGGCCTCGCTCGAATCGTTCATGAAGCTCGCACTACGCACCGACCAGCCGCGCATTAAGGAGATCGAGGGCGTTGGCCACTTTGCTGCCGACGAAAAGCCAGTGGAGCTCGCCAAAATCCTCAAAGATTTCTATTCACACGCCGTCCGCTGGGAGAGTACCCGGCACTGAGGCCGTGCGCTCACAGCGCGATAGCGAGTACCGCTGCGATCACCGCGAGGGCTAGCAGCCCAACCCCGCGCGTGTTGACCCTGCTTGTTACTGGATGGCTCGTTGCCGTTTCGGCGTCACCTCGCTGGTCTAGCCGATCATTGATCGCGATGGCGACGTCGGATACGCCACGGACAACAGATGCTTGACTGCCCCACGGGAGGCCCTGGAAAGAATCTGTGGTCTGGTCGTGAGAAATTCCGAGCCGGCTCAGGCGAAAATTCACGTGAGCAGTGCGGTATTCGGCACCTTTGGCCTGTGGGCTAATCGCTGTGACGCGCACTCTGGTGGCGTTGTGCGTGGATAGGACGAGCCCAGAATCAGCGATAGCGCCCTTGAGCGAATCCCACGGGATCCGTATCACGGAGGTGGGATTGTAGACGGCGATCTCCCGATCATCTAGTACGAGCCTGGGTAACAGGTGAACTGCTAAGCAGACAGTGAAGCCGGCGACGCCGAGCAAAACAGCGCTCGCGAGGTCGGAAAGAAAAATCTGACCCGCGGCGGCGCCCACCGCTCCCGCGATCATGCAAGCGAGGAACCGCAACCAAAGTCCACTGGAACGAACTATGACCTGAGTTGTTGCCATTCGCCCTCCAAGGATGAAGTGGTTCAGCCGACCTCCGGCTCCGATGCGGCGTTCACGATCTCGTCGAGAACGATGGAATGCTTGGACGACGTGAGCATCGCGCGCATGTCTTCAAGATATGACTGAAGTGATTCGCGCTGTTCGCGCAGGGATTCCACGTGGTCGGCCGCAGACTTGCGGGCCTCGCTGGAGTCCTGCTCCGCTTCATTTCGGATACGCGCCGCTTCGTCGTGTGCCTCTTGGCGAATCGCGGCCGCCTCATCTCGGGATTCCTGCAAGATCGTCTGCGCGTCCTTGTGCGAGGAATTTGTGAGTTCGTCAGCACGTTTCGTAGCCTCAACCATGCGGGCCTCGGCATCTTTAGCCTCGGACTCGGCGCTCTGGATCATGTCCTCGGCACGGGCGCGAAGTTCGGCGTCGCGCTCGGCGAGCGCGAGGGCGGACTCTTTAGACGTGGATGCGATCGCGTTGTCTGCCTCAGCACGCATACGCTGGACTTCCTCTTCAACCTGGGTCCGTAATCGCGTCATTTCTGCCTCGACGGTCGCACGGAGCTGAGAGGCCTCATGCTCGGCTTGTGAACGCAGAGACGCCGAATCAGACTCAGCAAGAGAACGTAGACGTTTGGCCTCCCGCTCGGCCGACAGGACCATTTCTTCGGATGTTCGGCGCGTGGTCTCAGAAAGAGCCGCTGCCTCGGACTCTGCTTCGGATCGCATGGTTGTCGCCTCCTGTTCGGCGCGTGCGAGGGTCTTTTGGCTGTCAGATTCGGCGGAAGAGCGGAGCTGGTCGGCTTTGGCTTGAGCATCTGTGAGAAGGGTCGAGGCGTCTTTGCGCGCCCGGGTCATGAGGTCGAGTGCCTGTTCCTCCGTCGAACGAAGGAGGCGCTCAACGCGCGAACCGAGGCCGGAGTAAGAAGGGCGCTTATTTTCTGCGAGGGAGGCCTGCGCCTCCGAGAGGTCAGCAGACAGTTGCAGGATCTGGGTGTCTAGGCGCGAGACGTGGTCTCTAGTCTGGGAAAGATTCGACTCGAGTTGTGCCACGCGCTCATCGACCTGCGCACGATCATAGCCACGCATGACGATGGGGAATTGCTGTTCGCTCACTTATTCTCCTTGAGAAGTTCCGTCTTCCTTCAGCGTACTTGTCTATGAGGTCGGATCACTCACAGTACGATGATCTTATTACTAAAACGCGATAGTGTTATGCAATTGTTATAAATGCACGTTGAACCTCACAAAAGGACTTAGGTATGAAACGGATTGGCGGACTACTTCTAGCCATTCTGGGCGTCGCTTTTGCCACTTTCGGCATCGTTCGTGGCACGACGAGCGAGGACACAACGACGGTCGAGGTCACCATCCCAGCCGGCGAATCTCAGATGGCATATACCGCGCCCGGAGTGTTGCACCTTGTCAATGACACGGTGGACGTCACACTGACGGCCCCCGAGGGCGAGATCCATTGGGGCGTTGGATCTACGCGGGACGTCGAGGACTTTATTGGCGACGCGTCGGCTGTGAAGGTCACGGGCTTGGATGACTGGGACTCGCCAGCCTACGAAGAGTTGCCTGGCACCACCGAAGGCATTGAGGTCGTAGCGGCCGTAGGTTCTGAAGGCGCGTGGATGATCTCCGGCATGGACATGTGGATCGAGTCCGGCACGGGCACGGAAACGGTTGAGTTCTCACTCGAACCTGATCAGTCGGTCCAGCAGTCACTTATTGCATCGACGACGACGGGCCAAGCTCCCGACATGACACTGACGTGGGACCGCAGTCTCGTGACGGCGAATCCCATTCCATTCGTGGTCATCGGTATTCTTCTGGCTCTCATCGGAACTTTGCTGATGATCAGCTCGCGTCAGGACACGTCCACGAATCGCAAGCGCGCTGCGAAGCGCCGCGAGCGTCGCGAGTTCCGGGAGGCTGAGACCACCGCGATGCCAAGGATCGACAATCCTCGCGCGGATGTCGCACGTACGACGGGCGGCGCACTGGGCGCCGGGATCATGCCGGGCGTGAACGAGGCGCTGAGGGATCGTGAACTCGAGGCGGCCGATCGCCTTATTCTGCCGGAAGCCGAAGTTGCAGTAGATCTGATCGGTGAATCAGACCGCGACCTCGAGGGAGTCATCAAGCAGACCGGCGGTGCGTTGGGCATCGGCATCCTGCCAGGTGCTAACTCAGCCATCCGAGACCGCGAACTGCAAGAATCCGATCGTCTCGTGATCCCTGACCCGGAGCACACTGACCCGGAGAACACCGAGCCTGAGAACACTGAGCCCGAGAACACTGACCTTGGCCGCATTGAGTCTACGGACGGCGAGGAGCAAGAGCTCGAGCGTAATGAAACGGATGCCGCCAGTGCGGACGTAGCTGACCCGGACGGCGTCGTCGATAGTGAAAAGCCAGACGTCACAGACGAGGACAAGGATTGGCGATCGCTATGGAACTTCTCGTGGGGTAGCCCCTGGACGAAGGGAGATGACAACAATGCGTAAGTTTGCAGGTTTGGTCTTGAGCGCTGCGTTGGCGCTGACACTGAGCGCGTGTGCGTCGGAGGAAGCGGTACCGCAACCGACGTCGGGCGATAACGCGCACGTGATCGTCACCGATGAGAAGTATGCGCAGATTGCAACTGAAACTGAGGCGGGAATTGCCGCCGCAAATGAAAGTCTGAGCGCCAGTGATCTGACGGGCCGGGTTAATGGCCCGGCACGTGCCTATCGGACAGCCCAGCTCCAACTCGAGTCCCTTCTTGGCGACGCATACGACTTGGATCCGATCCTCGTGACGACGGAGGGCGCGCCAGTCGTGTCTGGCACGGCCTACCCGCGCACAATGATGACCACCGTGCCTCCACGGGATGGTAAGAATCTCGCCACGCTGTCGGTTTGGAGCCAAAATGGACCGCGCGGCAACTACCACCTGTGGGCGGACGTCGAACTCTTTGGAACGGGGAACCTGCCGGAAATCGTGTCACAGCTGAGTGACGCGCCCGGATTCCCTGAAGTGGACGCTGCTGATTACGCCGTGGACCCGACTCAGGTGCTTGCACAGTACGCGCGCTATAACGGAACACGCGAGCAGCAGTCGATCCAGTTCTCTCCAGACGATCCGCTCTACACACAGATTGCGGAGCAACAGGATGCATTCGTCCAATCACTCGGCGACCTCGGCACGGCTGCTACAGATTTCGCTGTTGGAGATGGCGGACTGCGTGGAGTGGCGACCGCTTCGGGCGGCCTCGTCGTCGTTGGCGAGATGACCTACCAGGTCCGAATCACCAAAACGAATGATGCGGCAACTCTTCGAATTGGTGGCCAAATCGGTGCCATGTATGAGGAAGGTGACGATAGCGCCATGCTCGAAATCGACCAGCAGGGCATCGCGAATTACGCGACTACAGTGGCGTTCTACGTGCCAGCTGCAGGTGCAGGTTCGGTGGTCGAGGTGATTGGCTCATCGCAGCCGACTCTGATTAGTGTGGAGAATGTGGCGGGCGACTAAACCGCCCAAGGAGGAAGAATGTCGATCAACGGATCTCTTGGTGGCGCCTATGACCTGTCGGCGTTTCAGAAGCAAACCCCAGCACCTGCCGGACAAACCGGTGGACCAACGGGCGCCACGGGTGCGGGTGCGCCCGGTGCTGAGACAGTGGCAGGCCCCTACGTCGTGGAGCTCACGGCAGAAAATCTTCAGGGCGCGATCACGATATCGAGCAAGTTGCCCGTCATCGTGGCCTTCCATTCGGCAAAGTCGGACAATTCCGCGAAACTTATCACCGCGCTTGAACGCTTGGCTATCGCGAATCAGGGACGCTTCCAACTTGCTAAGGTGAACACCGACGAAAGCGCCGATGTCGCGCAAGCGTTCGGGACCGATGCAGTCCCATCGGCCGCCGCCCTCCTTCAGGGGCAACCGATTCCACTGTTCCAAGGTCTCCCAGATGACGCACAAATATCTGAAACCATTGCCAAGATTCTGGAGGCAGCTGCGCAATATGGCATGACTGCAGTCTTAGATGGCGACGCCGATGCGACTCCGCCCGAACCCGAGATCCCACCACTCCATCGGGAGGGCCTCGAGGCCCTCGAGAACGGCGATCTTGAAGGCGCGCATGCCGCCTACACGAAAGCAATCGCTCAGAACCCCGCCGACGACGAGGCGCAGACGGCGCTCCATCAGGTCGAACTCTTGCAGCGCATTGCGAAGATCAACCCGGATGGTGACCCGGAGACGCCACAGAGGGTGCTTCTCGAGGCGGAGGGCGCTCCGATGACGGACATCGATGCACAACTACGAGCAGCGGATGTCGAATTCTCGTATCAGCGACCAGACGCGGCGTTTGCGCGACTCGTGGATGTTGTCCGCGTAACCTCTGGTGAGGACCGCGAAGCTGCCAGGCAACGTTTGGTGGCCTACTTCGACATACTTGGACCAACCGAGCAGATCGTGGTGACGGCGCGCAAGGCGCTGACGAACGCACTTTTCTAGCAGTGTTGGGTCACGGCGTGTACCAAACGGCAGCATTTGGAGGCACGGTCACCACGGCGTTGCCGCCCTCAAACTCGCGCGATTGCACGAGGACGTGAGCGCCGTGGGGAAGCTCGGTTGCTTGCTCGAACGTGAGGATCACGTGGACGTCGTCGCGTCCGGTAAGCCGTGAGACATAGTGCAGGTAGGCGGCCTTGTCGTCGACCTCATACAGCGCGGCTCGTGCCATGTGCAGGCGGCGCCGCTCAGCAAACAGGTGCCGATACAGGTTGAGAGTCGAGTTCGCCTCGGCCTGTTGTTGATCGGCTGCCAATTTTCCAAAGGAATCAGGCTGGGGGAGCCATGATTCGCCCGTGGTCGAAAATCCGTAACTTGGCTCATCTGACACCCACGGTAGGGGCACGCGGCATCCATCGCGACCAGCCTCGGCGCCATGTGTGCGGAAGAACGCGGGATCCTCGCGCACGTGATCAGGCAACGCCATGTGTTCGGGCAGACCGAGTTCCTCGCCCTGATAGATGTACGCCGAGCCTGGCAGCGCAGCCTGGAGAACATGAGCTGCAAGGGCGCGATGAAAACCACGGTCGATATCGGGCTGTTCGTCCTCTTCGCGGATTCCGTTCGGTCCCTTGCCAGTTTTGCTCAAACCGAGGCGTGATACCGCACGAACGACGTCGTGATTCGACAACACCCACGTGGTTGGCGCACCTACGGCGTCCATTGCTGCAAGTGATTGACGAATGGTGGAGCGGTAGGAATTTACATCGAACGGTGCGACGAGGAAGTCGAAGTTGAACGCTTGATGCATCTCGTCGTGGCGGACGTATTTGGCAAGCTCCTCGATGTCGTCCACCCACGCCTCCGCGACCATCGCGCGGTCGTCGCCGTATTCGTCGAGGACCTCTCGCCACTCGCGATAGATATCGTGAACCTCGGGGCGGTTCCACTGCGGCGGAGGCGGGATATCGGCAGGCGCGTCGGTAGCGCCGGAAACCATGTCGTAATGGAACTGCCAATCGGGAAGTTCAGGATCTTTGACCATGCCATGTGCGACGTCAACGCGGAAGCCATCGACCCCCCGATCAAGCCAGAAACGCAAGATATCGCGGAACTCCCCGCGAACCTTGGGATGATCCCAGTTGAGATCCGGTTGCGAAGAATCGAAGAGATTCAAATACCACTGAGGATCGTTCTTCCATGCCGATCCCGGAGCATCCGAACGTTCGCTAACGCGCGTCCACGCTGCACCCCCGAACACGGATAGCCAGTCGTTAGGCGGGGCTTCGCCGTCGTTTTTGCCGTCGCGGAACCAATATAGATCGCGTTCGGGCGCAGCCGGATCGGCAAGGGCGGCCTGGAACCACTCATGTTGATCGGAGGTGTGATTCGGCACGAGATCCACGATGATTTTCAGGCCGTGGTCGTGAGCTTTGGCAATGAGTTCCTCGGCGTCTGCGTTCGTGCCAAACATCGGATCGACCTGGCGGTAATTCGCGACGTCGTAGCCCGCGTCCTTTTGTGGCGAGAGGTAGAACGGAGAAAGCCACAGAGCATCTACACCAAGATCCTGCAGGTAACCAAGCCGCGAGATCACGCCCTGCAAATCGCCGATGGGACCGGACGATGAGGCGAAGGAGCGCGGATAGATTTGGTAGATCACCGCTTCTCTCCACCATTGGCCGGGTTCATTTTCTCTATGAAGAAGTACGGTCATGACATCCTTTGGTCGAATGGGGTGTCTCGTCTAGGCGTAGTGAGCAGTGCCGTTAGTTCAGCCGGCGTATTCGGGTGTGCGGTCTCATGCACAGGTGTGTGGGAACGACGTTAACCGTGCCTCGCCGCCGCCGTCGACTCACGAACAATAAGCTCGGGCTCGAAACGCATTTTTCCAACATCGCCGGGCGTCCCTTGAATCATCGCTAGCAACGTGGAAACTGCGGCCTCCGACATGCTTTTGACCGGCTGGCGCAGAGTGGTTAACGGCGGATCGGCGAAACCTGTGACGGGTGAATCGTCAAAGCCGACGATCGAGATGTCATGGGGCACCGACAAACCTGCACCCTTACAATGGCGCACT
>JAAYGH010000202.1 GCA_012727825.1 Trueperella sp. | reverse complement strand
TGAGCGAGCAGCGGCAGGGAACCGGCACCGTCCGTGCGGGCTGCGCCGATGATATCCGGATCAATCGAACGCACGCCCACAGTGGTGTTAATGATAATTGGAAAAATGACCATGATCGTGCACAGCACGACGATCGGGGTAGTTCCATAGCCGACCCATAGGACGAGAAGCGGAGCGACGGCGACCGCTGGAATAGCTTGAGAGGCGGCGAGATACGGCTGGACTGACGCGGAAAGTATTTTAAAGTGGGCGATGGCAAACCCGAGCGGCACACCGATGATGGTGGCAAAAAGACAGCCCAAAAGTGCTTCGTACATGGTTTGAACGGCGGCCTCGACGAGGTAGCCGTCGGACATTCCGGAGGCGATTCGATCCCACACGCTGCCCGGCGTCGGTATCGCCCAGCTACCCACAAGCCCTGTTTCAGTGGTGAAAACCCAGGCGATGAGGATGACGAGGCCCAGCGCGAGCGGCGCTGACCATTTCATCGTCGAGTTCATGCGTCCTTTCCCCAAGCGTCGGGGTTCGGACCCGCAGGCACAAAGCCTGCGTCTCTAAGGATGGCGCGCGGCCATCCATCCTGCTTCTCCCATCCGGACTTTAACCGTCGGTTAAGGAATTCCACCTCATCAGCCGGCCGAAGGCCGGGTCGCGGACTGTTACCGCCGGTTCAGATTTTCACTGACCCCGAAGCATGTGCTGCCAGTATATGCAGAAATGTCGATTAGTGTGAATGCGCAGTGACCAGCGACCGCAAGTAGTCAACTTCCGCGTAGGCATCCTCGGCCTTGTAGACCGCAGAGCCGGCCACAAAGGTGTCGGCACCAGCCTCGGCCGCGATCTCAATCGTGTCGCGTGAGACACCGCCGTCGACTTGAATCCACACGTCCAATCCATGCTTGTCGATGGCCTCGCGCGTTCGCTGGACCTTGGGCATCATTGAGTGGATAAACGACTGACCACCAAATCCCGGCTCGACAGTCATGATGAGGATCATGTCAAACTCATCCAGAATATCCAGATATGGCTCGATCGGTGTGGCTGGCTTCAACCCGAGGCCTGCTCGCACACCCATGGCACGTAGCTCCCGGGCGAGGCGCAACGGCGCTGCGGCCGCCTCTGCGTGGAATGTCACTGACTTCGCGCCGGCCTCGGCATACTCCGGAGCCCACCGGTCCGGATCCTCGATCATGAGGTGCGTATCGATCGGGATCTCACTGGCTCCCACGATTGCTTCAACGATCGGGACTCCGAGCGTAAGGTTCGGCACGAAATGATTATCCATGACGTCCACGTGCGCCCAATCTGCGTTGCGGATTTTGTGGAGCTCACCTTTGAGATCGGAAAAATCGGAGTTCAAAATGGATGGGTTAATTCTCATATAACCAGTCTATCGTTTCTTGATTAACGCCAAGAACATTGAATCCGACTTGTGCTGATCCGGCCATAACTGCAGGTAGTTTCCGCCGCCCCGAATATCGAGTACGGCTTCTTGCGTTGCGATCTCGTTTGCGTTGAGCACGACGGCGTCCTCTCGGCCCGCAAGGAAGGTCTCCATGACCGCCGTGGTTTCGGCAAGGTGGGGTGAGCACGTGGAATAGCCCAATACTCCCCCGCTACGGAGCGCTTCCCAACCCGATTCGAGAAGCGAGAGTTGAAGTTTGACAAGGTCGAAAGCGTCCGACGCTTCCTTGTTCCAGCGAGCTTCCGGCCGACGTCGGAGCGCGCCAATTCCGGTACAGGGCGCGTCAATGAGTACGCGGTCGTAACGGCCCGGTTCCTCGGGCCCGATCTCTCGGCCGTCGCCCAGACGCAGATTAATCCTGTCTGACCACGGACCGATAGCATTCGCAACGAGGTCGAGGCGATGCTGGTGTACCTCATTGGCAAAGATCGTGGCGGTGGGATTGAGCGCGGCAAGCGTGGCGGTCTTTCCGCCTGGTCCCGAACACATATCGAGCCAGGCCTCGTCTGGGCCTTCTATCGGCGCGGAGGCAAATGCACGTGCCACAAGCTGAGAGCCTTCATCTTGAATGCCCGCATATCCATCCTTGACAGCAAATACGCGGCCGGGATCGCCACCCTCGAGGAGAACAGCTGAATCCACGAGGTGGCCCGGTTCGGAAATCATGTGCCCCCTGTCAATATCAGCTCGCAGTTCCTCGACGGGAATGTCGCGGGCAACCAGCGCGACCATGGCGGGCTCGTTGTGGGCGCGTAGAACTGAGACGAGATCCTTGTGTGTACGTCCGTGGGCGCGTAAAGACTCCGACAGCGCGCGAACAATCCAGCGCGGATGCGAGAACCAGTCGGATAAAAATCCAACAGTATTGACCTTTCCGTGGTCCTTCTTAAGTTGCTCCTGCCATTCCTTTGGAGTGCGCTCGGACACGCGGCGCAGGACCGCATTAATAAAGCCGGATGCGCCGGTGCCCACTTCGTTGCGTGCGAGCATAACGGTCTCGTTGATGGCGGCGTGCGGCGGGGTGCGAAATTCCAGGAGCTGATGCGTTCCCATCCGAAGCAAGACACGCACGTCAGGATCGATGTCAGAACGGTTCATGCAATGGGTGAGAATCGCGTCCCACCTGCCCTGCATACGAAGGGTGCTGTAGGCAAGATTTGTGGCATAAGCGGCGTCTTGCCGATTCAGTCGCGCAGAACGAATTGCCCGCGGGAGCACAATGTTTGCATATGCACCGTTCACCTCCACGTCCATGAGAACCTCGAAGACGACGGTGCGGGCAGGATCTGATGATTGCCTGCCCGGGCGCCAGTTACCCGGTCGATCACTCATTGTTGCCTCCCACGTTAAACGACAGATCATCGGAATGTAGACCACGGGCCCAGTCCGTGGCGTCCATCCACGCCTTGCCAGCGGGACCGACCCGATGGAGTTCAACCGCCGTGGTGGCCGTACCAACAAGCACATTTTGACCAGCCTGAATCTGACCTGGCTCAAGGCCCACAACGTCCGTCACCGTGACGGGCCCGAGCTTGACACGCGTCGTGCCACGTTCTGTCCATGCTCCAGGAGCTGGCCACCAACCGCGAGTTTGCGCGCTAATGGCATCAGCAGACTGTGCCCACACAATGCGAGCATCTGATGCGGACAAACGCGGAGCGAACGTCGGCTCCCCCTTCTGGGGTTGAGCGTCGGCTTCCCCTCGTTCGATCCGCGAAAGGACATCCGAAAGCTGGCGCGCACCGCTGAGGGACAGCTCACCCAAGAGACTTCCCGCTGTATCTGAGGGCGCAATCTCATGTTCCACGACGTCAAAGACCGGACCAGTATCCAAACCTGTGTCGATCTGAAAAACGGCGGTGCCAGTCACGCGATCACCGGCCGCAATGGCGTACTGAACCGGTGCGGCACCACGCCATTTGGGCAACATCGAAAAGTGTAAATTGATCCATCCGTGTGTGGGAACGTTCAACAGCTCGGGAGGGACGAGCATACCGTAGGCAACCACAGCTACGGCATCTGGTTTGTAGGAGGCGATCTCTCGTTGCACCTCCGCATCACGGAGCGTCGCCGGTGTGAGGACGGTCAGACTCAGCTCCTCGGCACGCTTGTGAACAGCCGACTTCGTCAACACTCGCTTGCGCCCTACTGGGGCGGGCGCACGGGTGAGCACGGCGAGGACCTCGTGCTCGTTCACTAAGGCGTCGAGCGACGGGACTGCAGTATCAGGGGTTCCAGCAAATATAATACGCACGGGTTCATCCTATAAGGTGGCGCGTCCCCACGCCGATTCCTAAAGTTGGGGATCCACCACGATCCGCAGGCCGACAGCCATTCGATGCGCTGAGGCCGTGCGGTGGGCGGCGTATACAACATCGGTCTTCTCGGCTCTCTCGGATTCGGCATACCGTAAATAGGCGACCACCTCATCGCCTGCCGGATTTGGTCCGAGTACCGCCATGCCGGGGATGACGTCCTGTGCGCCACCGGCAAACAGGGCATCAACATCACTACCCGTGTCATATCCCCGTTCGTGTGCGACGGAACGCAACATGCCAAGGTACTCGCGAAGCGAGTTTTCAGGCCCTTTAAGTTCCACCCATACCGAGGTCGGGGGAAGCCCGATAATGGCCCGTTCATCCAGGAGGCTGTCCGTCCAACCAGCCATATCCCACGTGTGAAGAACGGAGATGAGCTCATTGGACACATCGCCAACAACAAGCAACGTTCCGCCCACCGATCGTGCGCGAATGTGCGCTGCCGTGTGAGCGATCGTCCGCAGGAAATGCACCTCTGATTCCAGCCGCGACGAACGCAACATGTAGCCGGCGTCGAGAACTACACCGGCGGTATACCCGCCCTCGACGATGGGTGCTACACCGGGCGTCGACACCACGATTCTCCGCGAACCATCCAAGGTAGAGCGTTGCTCGCCCACTCCGGCAACATGAATGGATTCGCCTTTAAACGCACGTCCAATTTCCTGAGCTGTGCGCTGGGACCCGATGCGAACCGCTCGAATTTGTGTGCCTCGGCAATGTGGGCACCTAAAGTCTCGCACGGTCACGGAACATCGCGTACACACAGGGGGTGAATGAGGCTGAGGAATCGCTAGGCCGCCTGAACACTCCGGGCATTCGGCAATCTCTCGGCAGTTTTGACAGGCCAGAAGCGGAATATATCCCGCTCGCGGAACGATAAACAGCACGGGTCCGCGCTCAAGACCCGCGCTCGCGACCCTAAAAACTGATGACGGCATCCGCGCGAGGTCCACACCCTCAATCCGGAAATCGTTGGCCGATAGGATCTGCGCAACCCCATCGCGGTGTTCACTCGTTGCCGGGGTAATCCAGCGCGCTTTGCCCCGCTGCACCAGGTGCCCCAATTCGGCCGAGGGGCCATAATTAAACGCTACAAAGGAGCATCCGCTTTGATCTGCCCGGATCGCCAGTACCTCACGAGCATGAATATATGGGCTGCGCGGCTCGGAAAAGGCGGAGTGATGATCATCGATGATCGCCACGAGTCCCAAATTCTTAACCGGGGCCCACACAGCCGAGCGAGTGCCTACAACGATCCGAGTACGCCCTGACAGGACGCCTAAGAACGTTTGATAGCGGGTCGGGTGGTCGTCCTCTGAGACCATAAGTGCCACGTACTCCCCCACCTGCTCGCTGAGCGTGGCTGCAAGTTGCCGTGCCATCACCGGCGTGGGAACAACAATGATTGCACCCTGGTCCGTTTGACGAATCTCTGACAGCAAAAATGGAAGAAGATGCTGAGCACGATCGCGCGCCCGCAGTTGGACGACACCGCTGGGCCTGTGGCCCGCGCGAATTTCAGCTGTGAATTCTGCCCCGCCAATATAGCGATCCCACTGCATCCCGCTGTGGCGGACAACCTCCCCAAAGGAGGGTCCCGGCAGTTCGAGAAATTCCTTCTCTGCCCGCGCATGCCGTTGTGGAACTGCCAGCCGTATCGCGGAGGATACAGGACTTGCCTGACGCTTAGCGACGGCGCGGCACAGCTCTAGCACCTCGGGAGTAAGAACACCGATAGAAGATACGACTCTGCGAAGTGGCCGTAGTTTGGGATAGTTCGTGGTTTGTGCGCGCTCGACCACGAAGCCGTCCACCCTGCGCGAACCAATTTCAACCACGACCCTCGCACCGACTTCCAGGTGCGCCATTTTGGCAGGGATCTCGTAGTCAAACAGCCTGTCCATATGTGGCTGAGGCATGTCCGGAAGCACCCGAGCAACGGGCAGAGCAACATCTGAATCAATATCGCGCGCGACGGGACTCAGGGAGAGCAGCTCTTCCTGAAATCCGTAGTCTGGGAGGTCGAACAGACCGTCGCTTTCACTCATAACTGTATTCAATCACGAGTGTCCGACACTTTAGAGCGCTGCTCGCAGCTCCTCAACCTTGCTTGTTTTCTCCCACGTGAAGTCTTCGAGCGATCGGCCAAAGTGTCCGTACGCAGAGGTCTGAGCGTAAATTGGGCGGAGTAAGTCGAGATCCGCAATGATTGCTGCCGGGCGAAGGTCGAAAACCTTATCCACAGCCTTTTCAATCGAGGCAAGATCGTACTTTTCAGTTCCGAACGTATCGAGGCGCACCGACACAGGCTGAGCCTTTCCGATAGCGTAAGCCAGTTGCACCTCGCATCGATCTGCAAGACCAGCCGCGACGACGTTCTTCGCCACCCACCGCGCAGCGTACGTGGCTGATCGGTCTACCTTTGAGGGATCTTTACCTGAAAATGCTCCGCCACCGTGGCGGGCCATACCACCGTAGGTGTCCACGATGATTTTTCGTCCAGTTACACCGGCGTCCGCTTGTGGACCGCCCAGGACGAAGCGTCCGGAGGGATTGACATAGACCGTCATGTTGGACGTATCGAGATCAGTCTCCTCGGCTAACACCGGATCAATGACGTGCTCACGAATCGCGCGATCTAACCATTCCTGAGAGACGTCGTCGTCGTGTTGTGTGGACACGACGACAGTATTGATTGCTGCCGGACCGAACTCGTCGTAGTCGACCGTCACCTGAGTCTTGCCATCCGGGCGCAAACCGGGGACGGTGCCCCGCTTGCGAGCCTGTGTGAGGCGCTCCGCGAGCCGATGGGATAAGTGAATCGGCAGTGGCATGAGAGCGGGAGTCTCGTTGGTGGCATATCCAAACATGAGTCCCTGATCGCCAGCACCTTGAAGGTCGTACGGATCAATCTCGCCGTCAGTGCGTGCCTCGTACGATTCATTCACACCGCCGGCAATATCTGGAGACTGCTGGCCGATCGATACCATCACCCCACAGGAATCGGCATCAAAGCCAATCTCCGACGACGTGTAGCCAATGTCCTTTACAGCCTGGCGAATGATTTCAGGAATCTCCACATACGCGCTGGTCGTTACCTCACCTGCCACGAGCACGAGGCCCGTGGTAACGAGAGTTTCGATTGCCACGCGTGCCTGCGGATCCTGCTCGAGCATCGCGTCGAGGATTGCGTCAGAAATGCGGTCGCATACTTTATCGGGGTGTCCCTCGGTCACAGATTCCGAGGTAAAAGGTTGAAGAGTCACTTAGTTCGTCCTGTAGTTTTTAATTGAATCTAAAATTGCACCAGCGGCTTCGTACTTCGACCCGGTGGCCTCGGCGATCGTCTCGCCATCGCGATCAACGATCGTCACCGCGGTGTCGACATCTCCGAAACCTGCGCCTGTACCCACCTGATTGATCACGAGTATGTCAGCGCCCTTACGGCGCGCCTTTTGACGACCGTACTCAAGGTAGTCCGCTTTATCGTCGCCGGTCTCGGCAGCGAATCCCACAATAGTTTGGCCCTCACGTTTATCGCGCGCGAGACCGGCCAAGATATCGGGGTTTTCCACGAGGGTGAGGTGCAGATCGCCGTCGCGTTTAATTTTCGTCTCGGAACCGGCCGCAACACGAAAGTCGGAGACAGCAGCGCTCATGATGATCACGTCCGTCTTTTCTGCCAGGCTCTTCATGATGCTTTGGAGCTCGAGCGCGGATCCGACGGGTATCACCTGAACGGCCACATCGAGATCTGTGAGGATAGACGTGTCGATATTCGCGGACGCGAGGTACACATCGGCCCCTCGGCCAGCAGCTTCGTTTGCGAGTGCAACGCCCATGCGACCTGTTGACCTATTTGCAATGAAACGGACGGGATCGATTGGTTCGCGTGTGCCACCTGCGCTGATGGCAATAGATGTGCCCGCAAGGTCGCCAAAGCCCTCGGTACCGCCGCGGAGGCGGTTGAGCACGGCCTTGACGATCATCTCAGGCTCGCTCATGCGTCCCACACCGGAATCCTGCCCGGTCAAACGGCCTGATTCGGGGCCGATAAATTCGATACCGCGCTCGCTCAAGGTCTTAATATTTGCCTGAGTCGCGGCGTTATTCCACATTTCTGTATGCATCGCGGGTGCCATCATGACCGGAGCGGTCGCAACGAGGACCGAAGCCGTTAGCAGGTTGTCCGCCATTCCGACTGTAATCTTCGCCATCGTGTTAGCAGTGGCCGGAGCGATCAGTACGAGATCAGCTTCTTGCCCGGTGCGTACGTGGACAACCGCATCTGCTCCCTCAGGAGTCAAGACATGAACAGGATTGCCAGAAATGGCTTCCCACGTCGTCTGACCGACGAAATTGAGAGATTCGGGGGTCGGTGCCACCACGACGTCAATCCCCGCTTCGCGTAGTCCGCGTACGACGGCAGGAACCTTATAGGCGGCAATGCCACCCGTCACCCCAACAAGAACGCGCGGTGCAGAAACAAAAGAGCCTCCCTGGTAGGAGGCTCCCAAGTTATTAGTCTTCAAGGGACATCGAGAGCTTGTCTTGCGCAATCTCTTCGAGTGCGACCGACAGCGGCTTGTCTTCCGGAGTCGCTGGAACCAATGGACCAATATTGGTCACGTTCTGATCGCCGGACTTCATTTCCTGCCGGTAGGAGTTGATCTGGCGGGCTCGAGCAGCGCTGAAGACTGCGAGCGTGTACTTCGAATCCACCTTGTCCAGCAGTACATCGATTGCAGGCGAGGTAATGCCCTCAGGATTGGGGGTCGTTCCGAACATAATTGCCTCTCCACGATTATTCACCTTGGATCGCCAAGGTATCAGCATTCAAGTCTAGTCGGCTTGGTCCATTAATTTAAGTAGGTCTGCGGTGGCTTGTGCCACTGTCGTGTTTACGACGACGTGGTCGAACTCGCCTTCCGCCGCCAGTTCCACTTTCGCCGTCTCAAGCCTTCGACGCTGCTCTTCTTCAGTTTCAGTTGCTCTGCCGCGGAGTCTTATTTCGAGATCAGACCACGACGGCGGGGCGAGGAAAATTTGTTCGGCGTCGGGAAGCGATTCGCGCACTTGGCGCGCCCCGGCGAGATCAACCTCCAGAAGAACAGTGTGCCCAGCTTCAAGCGCGGTGTCGACAGGTCCGCGTGGGGTTCCGTACTTGGCGAGCCCGTGGACAACCGCCCATTCAAGCATATGACCATTGCGGACCATCCGGTCGAACTCTTGATTCGTCACGAAGTGGTAGTTCACGCCATCCACCTCGCCAGGGCGCGGTGCGCGGGTCGTTGCTGAAATAGAAAACCAGATGTCCGGACGCAAACTCGTGATCTCAGCGATCACGGTGCCCTTGCCAACTGCCGTGGGACCAGTCAACACAAACGCTTTTGCCATGGTCTTATCGTGCCAGAATTGGGCGAACCACGCCAAATGCCCGGCACCACCCCCAAATGGTGCCCGTAACCTAGATTCCGTTAATCTGCCTGGTCAGCCGAACAGATCAATGAGCCGTTGAGCTTGGTGTTTTCCTAGACCGCCCACGCGACGAGAGGGAGATATCTTTGCTGTCTCCATAATTGTTGCGCTCTTGGCCGGACCTACTCCTGGCATTGCCTGCAACAGGGAGGTCACCTTGAGTTTGGCGATCACCGGATCGTCTTTAGCGAGTGTGAGAACGTCGGACAGTTTCTTTTCCCCACTTTTTAATTCTTCCTTGATCACTGCGCGTCGCTTGCGCGCAATGGCTGCCTTTTCAAGCGCCGCTTTGCGCTCTTCGGGCGTCAATATTGGTAAAGCCACGATGTTCTCCTCACGCTTGACTCTCTTAACGTAAATATAGCGCTCAAAGGTGCAAAATTCCGACGTTTAGTACCAATTGGCAGTTTCACGGGGCACGTTCAGTAATTGTGCTGGTCAAGGCCATGGATGTGAACGATCGGGCGAGACGCTGCCGGAACTCCGCAATTATCTGACTGTTTATTTCCGGATGTTGTGTTCCTGCAACGTCACAACTTCGAACGCGTGTTCCCGCTGGTGTTTAATCGCCAGGACCGCTGCACCAAACTCCGCGATCGTCGTCATGATGGGTAGATCGGCAGCCGTTGTTGCCGCGCGAATCGAGTAGCCATCCGCACGGCTATCCTTGTTATTGGGCGTATTGATCACCATGTCGATCTGCCTCGAGGAAATGAGGTGCACGACGTTGTGATCTGGCTGGTCGGAGATCTTGTCGACGTGGGTCGATTCGATGCCATAGCGGCTAAGCACCCGGGAGGTTCCCGAGGTGGCGTAGACCCTGAAACCCATATCAACCAATTGCGAGACAGGGAAGATCATGCCCGACTTATCGTCGTCGGATACTGAAATAAACACGCTTCCAGACGTCGGTAATCCGCCATACGCACCCGCTTGCGACTTTGCGAAGGCCACTGGGAACGTTGTGTCAATACCCATGACCTCGCCCGTTGAGCGCATTTCTGGACCGAGTACGGTATCAACTACTTTGCCGTTCGTCGTCACAAAACGTTTAAACGGAAGCACGGCTTCCTTCACCGAGATCGGGCCGTCAAGATCGAGAACACGAGCATCCGTGTCGGGTAGCCAACCGGCTGCTTTGAGCTCGGCAATCGTCTCGCCCATCATGATCCGGGTGGCAGCTGGGGCAATCGAAACGCCAGCTGCTTTCGATACAAACGGAACCGTGCGCGATGCGCGCGGGTTCGCTTCAATGACGTAGAGAATTCCCGATCGAATCGCATACTGGATGTTCAACAGACCAACGACCCCGACGCCCCGAGCAATTGCCTCGGTGGCCACGTAAATCTGGTCGATCGTAGCCTGCGATATCGTCAGCGGTGGCATGACGCAGGCCGAATCACCCGAATGGATTCCGGCTTCTTCGATGTGTTGCATGACGCCACCAAGGTAAAGCTCCTCGCCGTCGTACAGTGCGTCGACGTCGATTTCCACAGCATCGTCGAGGAAGCGATCAATAAGCAGTGGGGACGTGATTCGCGAAGCGTCGGTCTTTTCAGATTCACGCCTAGCCAGATACTCCTCCAGCTCGGAACGGGAGAAGATGATTTGCATGCCGCGACCACCGAGCACATATGAGGGGCGGACGAGCACCGGATACCCGATGGTTGTTGCAACCTCAAGTGCTTGGGCATCGTTCATTGCTGTCCCGAACTCAGGCGCCCGAAGGCCGGCCTTGTCGAGAACGGTGCCAAATAATGCCCGGTCTTCCGCCAGATCAATCGCACCCGGAGAGGTGCCTACGATCGGCAGGCCCGCCTCCTCGAGTCCCTTGGCAAGTGACAGCGGAGTTTGTCCGCCGAGCTGGACGATAACTCCCGCAATGGGGCCCGCTGAAGCCTCAGCACGGTAGATTTCGAGAACGTCTTCAAGCGTTAGAGGCTCAAAGTAAAGCCGATCGGAGATGTCGTAATCAGTCGAGACGGTTTCGGGATTGCAATTGATAATGACCGTCTCGTACTCCTCCGCAAGGGCAAAGGTGGCTTGAACGCACGAGTAATCAAATTCGAGACCCTGGCCAATACGGTTCGGTCCCGAACCGAGGATGAGGACGGCCGGCTTCTCGCGCGGCGGAACTTCGGATTCCTGATCATAGGTCGAGTACATGTATGGAGTTGATGTGCCCAGCGTACCCGCACATGTATCGACCATCTTGTAGACGGGGTGCAGCCCGTAGGCCCAGCGCAATTCACGCACGGTTGCTTCGCCGATGTCTCGAATCTCGCCAATTTGCTGATCCGAAAAACCGTGCCTCTTGGCCTTTTTCAAGATCTCGTGTGTAAGAGCCGGAGCGTTCGCAATCTCGTTAGCGACCTCGTTGATCAACACGATCTGATCGAGAAATAGTGGATCAATAGCCGTCAACTCATTGACAAGCTCAACGGTTGCCCCGCCACGCAGCGCCTGTTGGATCTCGATAATCCGGCCCTCTGTGGGCCGAGCCATGGAGGACAGGAGTGCCTCGACGTCGGGCTCTCCACGCCAGTGGAACGTCGATCCCTTTTTGTCAATCGACCGCATCGCCTTTTGGAGCGCCTCTGAGAAATTTCGGCCCAGCGACATGGCTTCACCCACCGACTTCATCGTCGTCGTCAAGGTGTCGTCAGCCGCCGGGAACTTCTCAAACGTGAAGCGCGGAACTTTCACGACGACGTAATCTATGGCTGGATCACCCGCCGACAGCGGTTCGCCGGTGATATCGTTCGTGATCTCATCGAGCGTGTAACCCACGGCCAACTTCGTGGTGACCTTGGCGATCGGCACACCCGTTGCTTTCGAGGCCAACGCGGACGAACGCGAGACACGTGGGTTCATTTCAATGACGATGATTCGCCCGGTATCAGGCTCGATCGCAAGTTGAATGTTACAACCGCCAGCAGCGAGTCCCACTTCTCGCACAATGGCAAAGCCAAGCTCGCGGACGGCTGCGTATTCACCGTCGGTCAGAGTCAGCGCGGGGGCCATCGTGATCGAATCCCCCGTGTGAACGCCGACCGGATCGAAGTTTTCAATTGCGCACACAAGCATTGCTGAGTCGGTGGAATCGCGAATGACCTCGAGCTCAATCTCTTTCCAACCAAGGATCGACTCTTCAAGAAGCACCTCAGCCGTGTGCGAGTAGTGCAGGCCTCCCCCGACGATCCGCTCGAGCTCGTCCGCATTGCGCGCGAGTCCCGAACCGAGCCCGCCCATGGTGAACGACGGTCGCACAACAAGTGGGTAACCAAGATCGGCAGCAGCCGTCAAACATTCTTCGAGGTTATGGGCGATGTGTGATCGAGCCGATTCTCCCCCGCAGGCGGCCACCACCTCCTTAAATGCTTGGCGATCCTCACCTTTGCGAATTGCTTCTGCATCGGCGCCGAGGAACTCCACGCCGTACCTCTCAAACGTGCCACTGTCGACCAACGCCATCGCCGTGTTCAGTGCTGTTTGTCCTCCGAGCGTCGCCAAAACGGCGTCCGGCCGCTCGCGTTCGATAATCGAGGTAACAACCTCGGGAGTAATCGGCTCGATGTACGTCGCATCAGCCATGTCTGGATCCGTCATAATGGTGGCAGGATTGGAGTTCACGAGTATGACGCGGTAGCCATCCTCCCTCAACACACGGCAAGCTTGTGTACCCGAATAGTCGAATTCGCATGCCTGGCCGATGACGATCGGACCCGAACCGATAACGAGGATGGACTCAATGTCTGTTCTGCGTGGCATTAAATATCGCTTTCGATCGTCACGGTAAGTTCACGTCCGCGCGCGTGCCGTGTGAGCGCTCGCGTATCAACGTCCCTAATACCCACGACGCCGTCTGCTGCCATTTGCGCTTCCAGTTCGACTTTCGCATGGGTTGAGGACGACCGAGGGACGGGATCACGGGAAATAATGCCGGCAACCTGAATGTTTCCGGTGCCTGATGCTTCGAGATTGAGGCCCGTGTTGCCAATATGGGGCGATGTGAACACCACGATCGCGCCGACTTTGTTGGTATCAACGATGACTCTTTCGTAGCCGGTGGCAGTGGTTTCAATAATGAGTCGTCCCGTGACCGTTCCCCTCGCACCGAAGGGACTGCCGGTGAAGACCGGTCCGTCCTCACACACGATCCTTGCCTGCGTACCCATGGCTACTCCTTGTCATCGACTAGTTCCATCGTAAAAACAAGACGCCGGCACGATGGCCGGCGTCCACATGGTGAGGAGAGTGTGCCTCACAACTCGTTCGAGGGCGGTACGTCAGGCGTAGATTCGACGGTCGGTAATGTGGTGACCTCGTCGTTCAACCCTGCAGTCTCTGCCTTGCGAATGTCTCCAATGCGGTTGAGTACGCCCATTGTGAAACCCACGGACGAGTCGGATGACACGTCACGTGCAAGTGATTTGATCTCAGAAACGATGACGGGCACATCGATGCCGAGGAACATGATCTCCGTAGCTCCGATGCGCAAAAGGTTACGATCTACCGTGCTCATACGGTGTAGTGACCACGTGGGCGAAGCGGCCTCGATCATCGAGTCCACATCGCTCGCGGCGTCCGCGTACGTGTCGACGATCGTGATGCCGTACGCGCCAATTGGCACGATGTTGGTGGAGATAGTCTTGCGTTCTTCGAGGAGTTCTCGCAGATCGGTGTCGCGCGCGTCTGCCTCAAAAAGGACATCAAGAGCCTTTTGGCGCTGAAGTGAACGGCCCTTCCGCTCGGGATTCGGGCGGTCTTTCCTTGACTTGGGCATTAGGCGCGGCCGAGGTACTCGCCGGAGCGGGTATCAACCTTGACCTTGGTGCCCTGGTCAATAAACAGTGGCACCTGGATCTCGTAGCCAGTCTCTAGGGTTGCGGGCTTGTTGCCAGCGTTTGAGCGGTCACCCTGCAAGCCAGGCTCGGTAAAGGTAATTTCCAAGACGACGGACGATGGCAATTCAACGAAGAGCACCTGACCTTCGTACATGGCGACAGTGGCATTCTCATTTTCGAGGAGGAAATTCTTGGCGTCGCCCATGGTCTCTGGCGTGACGTGAAGCTGCTCATAGTTCACGAGGTCCATAAAAACGAAATCTTCACCATCGTTATACAGGAACTGCATATCACGGCGGTCAACCGTCGCAGTTTCTACCTTGAGGCCAGCGTTCATCGTCTTATCGACATTCTTACCGGACAGAACATTGCGCAGCTTCGTGCGAACAAAGGCGGGTCCCTTACCAGGCTTGACATGCTGAAATTCAACAACTTGCCACAGCTGGTTGTCTAGTTTCAGGATCATGCCATTCTTCAGATCATTCGTGGTTGCCACATTCATCCAATCTTTCTGGGGCCGCTACTCACGGCGAGTTCACGTTCACAAGGATAGCGCGAACTCACCGCAATCTCTCATTTCACGGGGTCTCTATGAGGCGCTACACGCTCACTGTTGGCTCGCGCCCCTGCGGTTGAGCGAAGCGGGCACTCAGCTCCTTTTCGGCTTTTGACGGGCGAGCAGCCAAGAGAGCCCACAAGATGCACGCGAGATCGACGAGTTCCTGCATCCATGCTCCAACGAACGCTGGCATGACGCCCGTGGCACCGATCAGCATGAGCACAACAGAGAACGCGACGCCAATCGCGATGGCCTGCCATGCAATGCGCATCGTGCGCTTGCCAACCAGAAGCAGACGCGGAATGCGAGTGAGG
>JAAYGH010000201.1 GCA_012727825.1 Trueperella sp. | reverse complement strand
TCTCATTTCTGACGAAGAAGTGACCGGCAAGACGCCGGGTACCGACCTCCTCGAAGGTGTCCCAACGATGCCTACCCTCCTGCTTCGCCAACGCGAAGCTCGCGGTGATCTCGATGAGGCGGGCGCGCAGATCCTCCAGATGCTCGACGAGGGTAACTTGGAGCACGACGATCGCCTCGCGACCGTGGTCGCACTGGTTCGCAAGCACCCCGTCGTCGGCGAAACTCGTGACCTTGCTCGATCGTGGGTCAACGATGCGCTGACATTCCTTGATGGACTGGAAGACCGCCCCGTGCACGGCTACCTCACGGACTTTGCACACGGCATGGTGGAGCGCATGGCGTAGCGACGCGCGTGGCTGAACCGACATGCGCTGATCGGTGATCTGCGTGCCTTGGCTATGAGTGAAGATATGCCCGCATTTGCAGTGATGCATCGGGAAGCCGGTAGAATGTTCGCAGTTATAGCGAGGAGCAAACGTGCGCAAACTTATCGATAGGATTCTGCGAGCTGGCGAAGGGCGTATTGTTCGCAAGCTTGAAGCGATCACCGTCCAGGTCAACGAGCTCGAGGATCTCTTCCAAGACATGACCGATGAGGAACTTAAGGCTCAAACCGATGAGTTCCGTACGAGGTACGACGACGGCGAATCGCTGGACGATCTGATGCCGGAGGCCTTCGCCGCGGTGCGTGAGGCAGCCGTGCGCACGCTCGGTCAGCGCCATTATGACGTGCAGATCATGGGCGGGGCAGCGTTGCACCTTGGCAACATCGCAGAGATGAAGACCGGTGAGGGAAAAACCCTCGTGGCAACGCTGGCGGCCTACCTGAATGCGATCCCTGGCAAGGGCGTGCATGTGGTGACTGTGAATGATTACCTAGCGTCCTACCAGTCCGAGCTCATGGGGCGCGTCTATCGCTTCCTCGGTTTGACGACCGGAACGATCACTTCGGGCCTCACTCCGGCTGAGCGCCGCGAACAGTACGCCTGCGACATCACCTATGGCACGAATAACGAATTTGGCTTCGACTACCTGCGCGACAACATGGCGATGAGCCTCGACAACCTCGTCCAGCGCGGACACAACTTTACCATCGTCGATGAGGTTGACTCGATTCTGATTGACGAGGCCCGTACCCCGCTGATTATTTCTGGCCCAGCCGAAGGCGATGCGAACAAGTGGTATGTGGCGTTTTCGCAGGCGATGAATCACTTGAAACGCGACCTCGACTACGAAGTGGATGAGAAGAAGCGCAACGTCGGCATTCTCGAGCCGGGCATCGACAAGATCGAGGACATGCTCGGAATCGACAACCTGTACGAGTCGGTGAATACCCCGCTGATTGGCTACCTCAACAATGCGATCAAAGCTAAGGAACTGTTCACGCGCGATCAGGA
The DNA here is from genome assembly GCA_012727825.1 of Trueperella sp. GTDB lineage: Bacteria > Actinomycetota > Actinomycetes > Actinomycetales > Actinomycetaceae > Trueperella. The sequence goes on along the minus strand of JAAYGH010000201.1, from coordinate 9,889 downwards.
CTACATCGTTAAGGACGGCGAAGTGCTCATCGTCGACGAGCACACCGGTCGTGTTCTGGCAGGGCGTCGATACAACGAAGGAATGCACCAAGCGATCGAGGCTAAGGAAGGCGTGAAGATCAAGGCTGAGAACCAGACCCTCGCCACGATCACACTTCAGAACTACTTCCGCCTGTACAACAAGCTCTCAGGCATGACGGGCACCGCGGAAACGGAAGCCGAAGAGTTCGCGTCAACCTACGATATCGGTGTCGTGCCCATTCCAACCAACAAACCGATGCAACGTATGGACAACACCGATCTCGTGTACCCCACGATGAGCGGCAAGTTCAGGGCGATCGTCGAGGACCTTCAGGACCGTTACCGCACCGGCCAGCCGGTGCTGGTGGGCACGGCATCGGTGGAGAACTCCGAGTATCTGGCCAAGTTGCTGAAGAAAGCGCGCATTCCTCACGAGGTGCTCAACGCGAAACAGCATGAACGCGAGGCGTCGGTGGTGGCGATGGCGGGCCGTAAACACGCCATCACGGTGGCTACGAACATGGCCGGCCGAGGTACGGACATCATGCTCGGCGGAAATGCCGAGCATATAGCGGTCGAGATGATGAACAAGCGCGGTCTCGATCCCGAGGAGAACGCAGACGAGTACGAGGCCACGTGGCCCGAGGTGCTGGAGGAAGTGCAGGCGGCGGTCAAGGTGGAGCACGACGAGGTTGTTGAGCTTGGCGGCTTGTACGTCCTTGGCTCTGAACGTCATGAATCTCGCCGCATCGACAATCAGTTGCGTGGCCGTTCTGGCCGTCAGGGTGACCCTGGCGAATCGCGGTTCTACCTGTCTCTCGACGACGATCTGATGCGTCTATTTGGAAACACCCGCGCCACCGCTGCGTTTAAGAATGGGCCAGAAGATGAGGCGCTCGATTTTAAGATCCTGTCGTCTGCGATTGAGCGTGCGCAGACGCAAATCGAAGCGCGTAATGCGGAGATGCGTAAGAACGTCCTGAAGTATGACGACGTGATGAACGAGCAACGTACCGCCGTGTACGGCGAGCGCCGTCGCATCCTTGAAGGTGAGGACGTCGAAGATCAGATCGAGTCGTTTATGGACTTCGTCGTCGACGACGTGGTGACCTCCCACGCCCAAGGCTCACCGAGCGAGTGGGATATGCACTCGATGTGGACCGACGTGAAGAGTATTTACAAGCCAAGCTTCACGGCTGACGAGCTTGCGGACGCACATGGTGGCGAGGACGGACTCAGCCGCAAGGTGGTGCGCACGGAGCTACGCGAGGATCTTCAGGCCGTCTATGACGAGCGTCAGGACGAGCTGGGCGATGAGCAGATGCGCAAGATCGAGCGTCAGGTTCTGCTTACCGTGCTTGATCGAAAGTGGCGCGAACACTTGTACGAGATGGACTACCTCAAGGAAGGCATCGGCCTTCGTGCAATGGCGCAGCGTAACCCGCTTGTGGAATACAAGCAGGAGGGCTACCTCATGTTCCAGGCGATGAACGATGCGATCCGCGAGGAAACCATTCGTCATCTCATGCACTTCGAAACGCCGTCTGAGAAGATGGCACGCGAGGCCGCCGAGGCGGCGAAGAGCGCGGCGATGTCTGGGCTCAATCAGCTGCCCGAGGGTAGCGCGTTCATCGGGCAGAAGGCGCCGGTTCGTACGAATGCAAGAAAGGTGCGCCCAGCGCAGACGCAGGTGCAACCCTCGCAAGACGCAACTGAAAAGATTCTTGGTATTAAGCGTCCGGTGAGTGGCGAGCAGAAGCTGTCGTACTCCTCATCGGCTACTCAGGGTCAGGGTGGGGCAGGGTCCGCCGCCCAGCCACCTGTTGGCTCGGCGTTCGGTGGTGGCACTGCGCAGGGTCAATCTCAGCAGCAGGCAAATCAGCCGGGTGCCGATCCGTATGCGGGTATGAACCGTCAACAACGGCGTGCGGCCGAGCGTCGTGCTACGAAGAGGCGCCGCAAGAATTAATGGGCGATAGGCCGAATCGTTAAATGATCTCGAGGGCGGTGACGTGCCACCGAGACCGGCGAACTTCGAGCCGAACCGCCGCGGCGCGCACTTTCATGCCGTCGAAAACGACGATCGAAGCTTCGGCGACGCCAGGGCGCGGTTCGCACACAATGACCTTCTTGATGCGTGGTGCCATGCATTTTTCAGCCTTGCCACGGATACGCTGGCCGAGCCCGGTGCGGCGGGCGAGGGCATCGTAGACGAGCGGGTGCATCCAGGCCTGGAGTTGCCGGACAGGCCGATGCCCGAGCAACACCTCGATTGACTGCCCAACCACGGCCGCCGCAAACTGATCCGGTGGCGGCAAAGTACGCTGCTCATCATCCTCGTTTTTCACAACGTTGAACATGGGGCGGTCGATCGCGGGCGACGTGAACGCGGTGCGGTCGAACCGCTGCGGCATGTCGGCTTCGTCGATCATCGGTTGAGCGAATGCGTGGACTACCTTGCCAGGGTAGGGCCGGGGGAGCGGCGTTGGCTGTGGCGGAGGAATCTTAACGGCGAGCGGTGCGAGATCGGGGCTCGTGAGCGCGGTGAGTTGACTCATGGGGCTGTCCTTACGGTAATTCTAGGCGTTGACCGGGATAGATAAGATCCGGATTTATACCGATGGTTGTTGAATTTGCTTGCCAGAGATCGAGCACGAGATCTGCGACCTCGGAGTCGGTAGCTGGGGAGTAATGTGCTCGAACGATCGACCACAGGGTGTCGCCTGGCTGAACGAGGTGAAGCGAACCGAGGAGCTGATCGCCGATCGTCCTATCGGTGTTCGTGGCGTGTGTGACCGGTACGCGTGTGTTCGTGGCGTGTGTGTCCGGTACGCGTGCGTTCGTGGCTGGCACGGGGTGCTGCGCATGTGCAATCTCGGTGTGCCGCGTTTGCGCATGCTCGGGAAGCCACAGGTCATCGGCGGTGGACCCTCGTGAGTCCTCGTTCATGCCGAGTGCGGGAAGGGCCTCTTGCGTTGCCGAGTCGGGAAGGTCGGCGCCCCAACTGAGGTCGGTTGGATCGGTGGAGGCCATCGCCGGCGCCGTTAGCGAGGTCGCTAATCCGGTGGCGGCGAGAGTCTTGATGATCGGTGGTCCCCACCGGGCCACCGCAGCGCGGATATTCCGATCCGTGGACTTCTTGGCATACATGAATGCCACAATGGAGACGAAATACCAGGCCGCTACCAAGATCAAAACGCCACCAGCGGCGAGCACGAGCAGGTCCTCCACGTCACCCGTGGGGGACGAGCTTGGACGTAGATTTGCGCCAGGCATGAAGGCCTCATCTCCAATCGTGTCGTTTGATGCTGTTTGATGTCGTGTGATTCAGTTTGAACGCGAAGTTGGGCAAGCGCGAGTGGGTATACACGGCATTTCGCCTAGTGGGATTTGATGTAAATGTCTGAAACGTGCTTTTCTGTGTCCCACCTGCGGGAAGGCCGAACTGCAGGTTGTGGATAACCCAGTTTCCTGCAAACGTTTCAACGTAGATTCGGCTGTATGACATGGGAAATTTTGGCGTATGATATCGCAGCTCGTGTGGAGCAAGATGAACGCGAAGATTTGCTGGCCGAGGCGCGTGAGCTGGCCGATGCAGAACGGGCAACCCAAGTTTTCGCAGATCGCATCAGGGCATTCACAGGGCGCGATATCTCGATTGCGCTGAATTCGCCGGACCGATCTGCGTTGTCCGGGCGTCTGATCACGTCAGGCACTGATTGGCTACTTATTCACGATGGGGGCTATCAGCACATCGTCATGGCCGCTTCAGTGACGCGGCTTTATGCACCGAGATTTGCGCAGGAAGCGCCGGCTGGTTTGCCAGTATCAATCGGTTCGATTTTGCGGGAGCTTCAAGGTGCCCCGGTCACTGCCACGTGTATTGACGGCACGGTCTCGGGTGTGATCTCCGGCGTGGGAAAGAATTATCTCGTTCTTAATATCAGTGACGATTCGCCGCATCGTGGAACGCACGCCAGGGAGTGGGGACCTCGGTATGAGTACGGATCCTATGGTGGCGACGACTCGGTGGCCGTACCGTTCAGTGCTGTAGCGCTGCTCAGTCAGGCGTTCATCCACGCCCATAGCTAGCGCATCACCGGACCAGATGGGCGTGTCGGACTATGGACGTACCATCGACGATGAGCTTGTGGCTCGCTTAGATATCCTCGCCGGCTGCAATCTTGCGCCGGGTGGTTTCGTATCCTCGCTCCACGTAGTCGGCGAGCTGGGAGTCTTCGATGCGCCACTGCCCGCGGCCACCAACTTGAATAGCGGGCAGTTCGCCATTCTTGATGAGTGTGCGCACTTGACCTGCAGAGACATTGAGGTACTCCGCCACGTCAGCAATCGTTAAGAACCTAGCCATGTCGGAAGTCTCCCATCTTTACATCTGTTGCCGCAAAATTCTCAACAGGAGCGAGCCCTGTGGAGAACCTCTTCCATTGTACGGCGAATCTGCGAATGTAGAGCCATGGGTATGTCATCTTTTATGCCGTGGAAGGACCCGCGGCTAGCGGCAGGTATCGCCTTGATCGCTGGCGGTGGTCTCGCCGGCTCTGTACTTCTTGGCGGTGAAACTACCATCCCGGTTCTTCGTGCCGAGCACGCGATCGCGGCTGGCACGGTCGTGGACGCCGGGCACTTCGTCGTCGAGGAACTTCCAGAACGTGTGGGTGATGGCTACGTGCGGGTGGGGGAGATCCCGGAAGGAGCTATCGCTGCGCACACAATCAGTGCGGGGGATTTGCTCGCTGGGTCCGCGCTCGAGGCCACGAGGACCAAGGTTGACCTCTCGCTACCGCTCCTTGCCGATCCGCCGTCGAGTGTTGGGATCGGAGCCGAGGTGGAGATTTGGCGAGTCCGAAGCGCACAGTTCGATACCGACGCCGAAGCGCACCGCATCGCTGACGGAGCGGTGCTCGTGTCTATCGATGCGCCGGATTCAGTCAGTGCCCGAGGGGCCCAGGCGCAGGTTCGAGTCAGCCCCGCCGACGTTCCCAACATCCTCGAAGTGCTCGGCACTCAGGACGGGCTCGTCATCGTTGGAAGCGTCGGGGCGCCGTGATTCTCCTCTGCCTGCCCGACCACCTAGATGAGGCGCTGATCCGGGAGCTTGCATCGTTTGGACAAGAGGATCTCGTGGCGCGCCGATGTGCCGACCTCGCCGAGGTCCTTGCAGGCGTGGATGCGGGGCTCGCCAATTCGGTGCTCCTCGCTGGCGACGAACCGGGCCTCGATCTGACCGTGGTCTCCAAGCTGCGCGCTCAAGGGGTTCGGATCGGTGCCGTACCAAATGGGCGGGCGATCGGTGATCTTCGTTCCTTGGGTGTGGAGGTTGTGAGCGAGGGTGAACTCGTCGATTTTGTGCGAGGCTCATCGGAATCTGGTCAAGCGCCCGAGGCCGCCACACGGGCTCGGATCATCGCCGTGTGGGGGCCTGGCGGATCCGTCGGACGCTCGGCTCTCGTTCGTGACCTCGCCAGCCTTGCAGGCGACGCCCTCGTGGTCGACGCCGACACCCATCGCCCTAGCCTCACCCAGCTATATGGTCTCGAAGAAACATCCGCCATTGTTGCGTTGGCACGCCACATCGAGCGTGGCCGTGATCCTGCGGAGCTCATTGACTCGATCCTCGTGGACCTGCCGCGCAGCAAAGGTAATCGACGTCTGCTGGCCGGGCTCAATACGGGTGAACGGTGGCGGGAGCTACCGCGCGTCGTCGTCGATCGGATGTGGGAACCGCTTGCCTCGCAGACTCGGACCATACTCGTGGACGTGTCTGGGGGCATGGATGGGCGGGCGGAACGCGTGGATCGATACGCGGTGACGCGTTCGGCTTTGGAGGCGGCCGACGTCGTGCTTCACGTCGGCCGCGGGACTCCCGTGGGACTGCGAAGATTTGTGGAGCATATCGACGCCGTGGGATCCGATCACCCAGCGCATCACCGAGGTGTTGTGATCACCGCTCCCAAGGCTCTCGGACTCGATGGCAGGGCGAAAGTCAGCGAACTGTTGGCCGGTGCGCCCATGCCGTGCGAGATCATTCGCGGGGACCGCGCAAGGCTGGACGAGTGCGAGTTGTCGATGCGGGCAATGCCGATCGCCTATCCCAGGTCCGGGTATTCAAAGGATGTGCGAGCGCTGTGGGACTCGCTTGCTACCGCGGTGCCCGAGCAGCCGTAGCGGTGTTTAGGATGGGGTATGCGCATCTACATTCCACTCGACCCGTCCGACCTTCGCACCGATGTGTCACCGCGACTCGTTCACGCCGTGACCCCTCAACTGAAGAGTGCTGTGCCCCGTGAAGACGCGGAAGGGTGGGAAATGATTGCGACCCTCGCGGCTGCCGATGACTCCCTGCGCAGGCTCAGCGATTCCCGTGAGGAGCCCATCACTTCACTCCGCAGGATCGTGTGCGTGGCGGAAGTTCCGGACTCGGCGCTTGAGGTTGCCGACGAATTGCCGACAGCACGCCAGCTACTCGAGCCGGTCTCGTGGGACGACGTGGTGGCGATCCTCGTGGACGAGCCTGGATCTGAAAGTGTGATCGAGCGAGCACTCGCAGGCGACGAGAAGGCGTTCATGGCGTCCGGGGACATCGACCTATTGTGGTACGACGCGATTGAACGCGAGGCGCTCGCGAGCGAGCTCTTTGGTTAACCTAGGTCATCGCTAGGGTCAGATCTCCATCTAGTCCGCACTTGACTCACGTTTAGTTCGCACTTGACTCACGTTGCCGATGAATTTCTTCCCACGGCTGATTGTTCTCTGGGCCTAACTCCCGCGACACCGTGCCCTCATCCCAACAGTCACCTGAATGTCCGAATACTGCGGATGCTACCCATTGGAAGATAGCCCACAGGGGTATACGGTATCGGGACAAGATCGTCTGAGAGGAGCAGAGCGATACACGCGAGGTGGTCTCACAGCTAGCGGAGGTTGCAGCCGTCAAGGTTCGTGCCCACGCGTGTCACCGAATTACTCCATTTCATCATCGCGGAAAGGAACCCAGCATGGTTGAAGGCAACCACCACGGACATCACCCCACCGGCGATACGGCTCACGATCATGCCGGTCACGCAGCGCACGGTGGACATGCGGGACATGACGGTGATCACGGAGATCACGGAAATCACGGAGATCACGTCGGCCAATTCCGGCGGTTATTCTGGATCATGCTGGTCTTCGGGATTCCGGTGGTTGCGTTTAATCCGATGTTCGCCGATCTTGTGGGATATCAACTGCCTGACGCGACGTGGGTATGGTGGGTCTCGCCAATTCTGGGCACCATTATGTACGTCTGGGGAGGGCAACCGTTTTTGACAGGTGCCGTCTCTGAGATCCAAGCCCGGCAGCCGGGCATGATGCTCCTCATCGCCCTAGCCTTGTCGGTGGCTTTCATTGCCTCGTGGGGTGCGACCCTGAGAATCCTCGATCACGAGCTGAACTTCTGGTGGGAATTGGCCCTCCTGGTGGTCATTATGTTGCTCGGTCACTGGATTGAAATGCGATCGCTGGCCCAAACTACCTCCGCTTTAGACTCGCTGGCGGCGCTGCTGCCGGACGAAGCCGAGAAGGTCGAGGGCGACGACGTCGTGACGATCGCTCCGGCCGAGCTGGTCGTCGGAGATATCGTCATTGTTCGACCCGGGGCTGCCGTACCGGCTGATGGCCAAATCATCGATGGCAGTGCCTCCATGGATGAGTCCATGGTGACCGGAGAGTCTGCCACTGTGCGTCGCGGACAAGGTGAGAACGTGGTGGCCGGGACCGTGGCAACGGATTCGGGACTGCGGCTCGAAGTCACGGCGATTGGGGATGACACCGCTCTGGCCGGTATCCAGAAACTGGTGGCCGATGCCCAAGCGTCCTCGTCCAGAGCGCAACGTCTTGCCGATACTGCCGCGGGCTGGTTGTTTTGGTTTGCTCTTGGCGCTGCCGCGATTACCGCGCTGGTGTGGTCGGTGGTGGGGACGCCGGACGCGGCAGTGGTGCGCACCATCACGGTCTTAGTCATTGCGTGTCCACACGCATTGGGCTTGGCGATCCCGTTAGTGGTCTCCATTGCCACAGAACGTGCAGCCCGTGGCGGGGTATTGATCAAAGACCGCCTGGCGCTTGAATTGATGCGCACCGTGGATTCAGTATTGTTCGACAAGACCGGCACGTTGACCAAGGGCGAGCCCACCGTCACCGAGATTCACCCGGCGGGGGATCGCACCGAAGATGACGTGTTGGTATTGGCAGCTGCGGCCGAGGCCGCCAGCGAGCACCCTTTAGCGCATGCCATTGTTGGAGCTGCTGGCACACGCAAACTCGACGTGCCCAGTGCTACTAATTTTTCCTCGTCACCCGCTGTGGGTGTCACAGCAACCATCGACGGCACGACCATTGAGGTCGGGGGCCCCTACCTCTTAGACCAGCACGGTCAAGACGAGTTGGCTATCGCTGATCAGTGGCGGGCGGAAGGCGCGATCATTCTCCACATCTTGGCTGATGGCGAGGTCATTGGCGCTTTGCGATTGGCCGATGAGATCCGGCCGGAATCGCGTGACACGGTGGATGCCCTGCATGCCCACGGTATCCAGGTCGTGATGATCACCGGCGACGCCCAAGCTGTGGCCGCCACCGTGGCCAAGGAGTTGGGCATTGATCGGGTCTATGCCGGGGTCCGGCCCGAAGACAAGGCCGCCAAGGTTGCTGAACTCCAAGCCGAAGGCCGCAAAGTTGCCATGGTTGGTGACGGGGTCAACGACGCACCAGCCTTAGCGCAGGCGGATGTAGGAATTGCCATCGGTGCCGGCACCGATGTGGCTATTGCCTCTGCCGGAGTCATCTTGGCATCATCGGATCCACGGTCGGTGCTATCAGTATTTGAACTGTCTCAGGCCACCTACCGGAAGATGAAACAGAACTTGTGGTGGGCTGCTGGATATAATCTCGCGGCCGTCCCGCTTGCTGCCGGGGTCCTGGCCCCGATTGGGTTTGTCCTCCCGATGAGCGTAGGTGCAATCCTGATGTCGGCTTCAACCGTGGTGGTAGCCCTCAACGCCCAGTTGTTACGCCGCTTGGATCTCACTCCCGCGGCCAGCGCGGCCAGGTCTTTGGACCGGGCACCACACACCGGTACACAAAGGAAGTAGGCCAATGACCACCGCACCACTGCGTCGTTCGCTCCTAATGTCGACCGCAGCCAAACCAACAGCCTCAGCCCTAGTTTCCGGCGACGACCTTTAGCGTTGATCCACCCTCTGGGAGCGGGCGCACCGTCACGCGATCGTTGATCATCGACTTGAGTTCGTCCACGTGGCTGACGATGCCAACAGTTCGTCCGCCGGTGCGTAGTTGCCCGAGGGTGTCCATAATCGATTGTAAATACTCTGACGATAGCGCGCCGAAGCCTTCGTCGATGATGAGCGTCTCCATCCGAATTCCGCCATTTTCAGCCTGCACCACCTCGGATAATGCGAGGGCGAGGGCGAGCGATGTGTAGAAGGTTTCGCCACCCGAGAGGGTTCTGGTGGAGCGGTGGTGATCACCTTGTGGCCCGGCGTCGCGATGGATGATCTCGAGTCCTAGGCCGGTCTTTCGTTCGGCGCCGGATTCGTCGGTGCGCTCGAGTTCGTAGCGGCCGAACGAGAACTCGCGCAGATGTTCGTTTGCGCGGTCGACGATTTGTTCAAACCTGCGCAGTAACACCCACGTGGAAAGGCGAATCTTATTGAGTGAGGTGCTGTCAGCGTTGGCAAGCGCCGCTAATCTGACGACGGGGCCTGCGGCTTTATCTGCCGCCTTCCATCCGGCAACTGCCTGGCGTGTACGCTCGAGGTGCCGGGTTGATGCGCGTGCTCTGCTCTGTGCGAGC
>JAAYGH010000200.1 GCA_012727825.1 Trueperella sp. | reverse complement strand
CGCCACCCCCTCACCCGGGACCTACCCGCATCACGAGGGCCCTTAAAGCGGTATTTAGGTGCCCCACCATGCGCTCAGGTGCCATGTGAAGCACACGAGACAGAAAATTCGGCACCCAGAGCGGTATTTAAGTGCCCCACCATGCGCTCAGGTGCGATGTGAAGCACACGAGACAGATTGCAGAGCACAAATCCGCTACCCCGAGATGCGCGCGGGGCGCGCGTCTTGGGCCGTAGACTTGGCCCATGCCAACACCCAAGATTCTTCCCGTGGTTTTCGGTTCCGACGTAGCCGACTATTCGATTGCGCGACTTTTTCACGAAACCCTTGGCGTAAAGACCCTCGTGATTGCCCAGTTCATGCGCGGACCCGTCGACAACTCGAAGATCGTTGATGTCCGGCTAGTACCGCGCGAAACATTCGTTCAGCCAAACCTCCTCCTCCCCCTGCTCCAGGGGATTGCCGACGAGTTTCCGGATTACACCCCCGTGCTTCTGGGTAACGATGACAACGTGCCGAATATCGCCATGGACCACCGCGACGAGCTAGAGCCCCGTTGGTTCCTGCCTCTGGCACACCGCGCGGTTCTCGACGTCGCCAACGACAAAGACGCGATGGCCTCTCTCGTCACAGGCCTGGGCTACGCCGTGCCAAGGCACGTGAACGTTGATCTTGCAGACACCTCGACGTGGGGCGCCATTGACACCCTGCGCGCACCCCTAATCGCCAAGCCCGCCATCGGCGGTGATCAGCTGCGATACCAAGCGACCGGCCTACAAAAGGTCGCTACCTTCCACACCCAAGTGGAAGCCCGCGGGTACATTACTCGCGTTGCCGACGCCGGCGGCAAGATGGACCTCGTCGTCCAAGAACTGATTCCCGGCGACGACACCACGCAGTGGGTCATCAACGGCTACGTCAACCGGCACGGCGACATCACCGCGATCGGCACCGGTCAAGTACTCCTTGGCATCCACGAACCAAGCCTCATCGGCAACGCCGGCATTATTTACGTCCGAGAGAACGAACAGCTCATTGAACAGGCCACGCGCATCGTCGAAGCAGTCGGCCTTCGTGGATTTTTCTCCATGGACGCCAAGTTCGACCCGCGCGATGCCACCCCCTACTGGCTCGACCTAAATCCACGCATCGGTCGCGGCAACTACTACCTCAAGGTCGGCGGTATCAACCTCGTGAAAGCGCTGGTTGACGACATGAAAGGCCGCTCCCTCGCCGAATCGGGCCCGGTCCAAACACTCCAGCACGAAGGCATCTTCGCCCTCATGCCCAAGATCCTTGCCACCCCGCATTACATTGCTGATCCGCAGCTGTGGAAACAGGTAAAACCCCTCAAGCGCCACGCTGTCGACCCGCTCGACTATCCCGCGGACCGCCACCCCAAGCGCACACTCTTTCGCATCGCCTCCGGTATCAACCACCTGCGACGCACACGCACCTACTATCCAAAACTCACCGACACGGGTTTCTAGCCACCTGACCCACCACCGTCGTTGAACCATCACACGCCCGGCCCCCGATACACTTGCCACAGCCACCTCGAGGAGAAGATATGCGTTTCGTCCAGCTCACTGAATCGGCCTACACGAAATTTACCGAGCGACAAGACAGAATGTCGTTCACCCAGTTGCCCGAATACGCTGCAACGCGCAGGGATCAGGGAGTTGATGTCGCGCTGGTCGGCGTGGTCGACGGCGATCCCGAGCGCCTCCTCGCGGCCGCAGTCGTGACATATCAGCCATGGAAGCGACTCTTCAAACGCGCAAATATCACGTTCGGTCCAACCTTTGAGGAATACAGCTCTGACATTGAGCGCACGTTTTACGAGGGCCTGCTCGAGTTCGTAAAGCGCGATAAGACGATCGTGTCCGTG
>JAAYGH010000020.1 GCA_012727825.1 Trueperella sp. | reverse complement strand
CACTCGCCGTACGCGTGTGCGTTTTCGGCGGTGTATCGCCCGATTCCGTGTGTGCTGACGATGATGGCGGATGAGTTTGGTGGGGATGTGCCCGTCGGACCATTTGCAATCATCGGCGACGATTCGATCGGCGAAGGCATCGTGGAGACCTTGAAGGATTCCCGTTCGCCGGCAGTCCTCATGGGCAACCATGGGCCCTTTACCATCGGAAAAGATGCCAATGCAGCCGTCAAGGCCGTGGTCATGGTGGAAGAAGTGGCCAAGACCGTTGCCATTGCCGAAACGCTGGGGGAGCCGCGTCCGATCGATCAAGAACATATTGATTCGCTCCATGCCCGTTATCAAAACGTGTATGGCCAAGGCCAGGGAAAGGAGTAGTCATGGGAGCAGGACCATTGGTTATCGCCCTCGATTCGTCGACCTCCGCAACGAAAGCTGTTGTGGTGGGCGAACACGGGCAGGTGGTCGCCTCGGGAAGCTCGCCTATTGGGCTGCTGACCCCGGGCATGGACCGCTACGAGCACGATCCAAAAGAATGGTGGACGTCTACACACGCCGCGATTTCATCGGCTCTCTATTCGATGTCGCGTACGCAGAAGGCCCGGATCAAGGGCATCTGTATCACGCATCAGCGTGAATCATTTGCGCTGGTTGACGCGGAAGGTCAGGCGCTGAGGCCGGCTATTTTGTGGCTGGATTCAAGGGCGGGCGCGGAGATCAAGGAGTACGGCTCCGACGAGATCCACGAACTGTCCGGCAAGCCTGCCGATACGACCCCGGCGATCTACAAGATGGCCTGGCTGAAGAAGCACGAGCCCGAGGAGCTGGCGGAGGCGGCGAAGGTTGTGGACGTGCACGCCTTCCTGTCGTACCACCTGGTGGGCGAGTGGGTCTCGGCGATGGGGTCGGCGGACACGCTGAACCTCATGGACATCGAGGCGCAGGATTACTCGGACAAACTGCTGGAGATCGCTGGCGTTCGCCGGGATCAGATGGCGGATCTGGCCAAGCCCACCGAAACGATCGGCACGCTCAAGCCAGAGCTGGCCGAGGAGTGGGGCGTGAACGACGACGTCGTGCTTATTGCCGGCGTTGGCGACGGCCAGGCCTCTGGTCTGGGAACTAACGCGATCGCTGAGGATGTTGCCTACGTGAACGTGGGGACCTCGGTGGTGTGTGGTATTCACACAAAGAGCTATGCATACGATCCGTCCTACCGAACGTTGCTGGCCGGTATCCCGGGGCAGTACGTGCTCGAGATCGTGCAAAATTCCGGTTCGGTGCTGCTGAACTGGTTCCGCAAGGAGCTGGGCGATCCGGCGCTCGACGGGCGAATTGATCCGAAGCTGGACGAGGCTGCTGCTCAGGTGCCACTTGGTTCGGAAGGCTTGTTGACGGTTCCGTATTGGAACGCCGTGCAGTCGCCGTACTGGGAGCCTTTTGCCAAGGGCGTGATGGTGGGCTTCGGCTCTGCACACACCCGCGCACACATGTACCGCTCCATCATGGAGGGCATCGCGATCGAGCTGCGCGAGAATATTCGCCGCGTGGAGAAATCGACGGGCCGGCAGATCCGTGAGCTACGCGCAACGGGTGGCGGTTCGCGCAACCTGTTGTGGAGGCAGATCTTTGCTGATGCCACTGGCAAGCCGATCATCGTTTCCGGTGTGGATGAAGTATCCGCTCAGGGCGCGGCGATCATGGGCATGGTTGGTATTGGTGCGTACGACGACGT
>JAAYGH010000199.1 GCA_012727825.1 Trueperella sp. | reverse complement strand
GCGCGGGGCGTCGTCGCCGCCCAAGATCTCGAGCCGATCCACCTTTGCCTCGCCCGTTCCCCAGCGCACAGCCGCGCCGTCACCAAATTCTGCGCCGAACCTCGTGGAGTCCGCGTAGTGGTCAAGAACGGTATCGGCATCGCCGACCATCTCCAGCACGCCGTTGTTGATCCAGGCAGCTTGATCGGCCATCTGTTTGAGTTGTTGCATTGAGTGCGAGACGACGATGACGGTGCGGCCTTCGTCTTTAAGCTCGACGAATTTGCGCATGCACTTTTCTTGGAAGGCAGCATCGCCGACGGCGAGCACCTCGTCCACAAGCAAAATATCCGGCTCGGTATGGATCGCCACGGAGAAGCCGAGGCGCACATACATTCCTGACGAATAGTTCTTTACGGGCTGGTCGATATGGTCAGCGACACCGGAAAACTCGAGGATATCGTCATATCGCGCATCGATTTCCTCGCGGGTCATGCCAAGAATCGACGCGTTGAGGTAAATGTTGTCGTGCCCCGACAGCTCGGGGTGGAATCCCGAACCTACTTCAAGCATCGCCGCGATCCGGCCGTGACGGGTAATGGTCCCCGAATTTGGCACGAGAATTTTTGCGATGCATTTGAGTAGCGTCGATTTACCCGATCCGTTGTCCCCAACAAGCGCGAACGTGGAGCCTTTGGGCACGTCGAGGGTGACGCCCTTGAGTGCGTGGAAGTCTTCAGATACGGACATCCGCCCGCGCATGATTGCGGACTTCAGCGTGTTGTTGCGCTCGTGGTAAATCTTGAACGACTTGTGAACATCGCGTATTTCAACTGCCGTCATTACAGTGCCTCCGCCAAGTAATCCTGCCGCTTGGTGAAGAATCGCCATCCGAAAAGGAACGTCACGATTGAAATCGCGGCGACGATGCCAAAGGTGGGCCACTCCGGCCAGCGGCCGTCATACATCAGGTTCCTGAAAATGGCCGCGAAGTGCACAAAGGGATTGAGGTTATAGATGTCCATGATCTCAATCGGGCCCACAAGAGGTCCGATCGAGTCGGACACCTCCTTGACGTAGGTGACCGGGTACAGGATCGGGCTGGCATAAAAGCCAAGCTGAAACGCGATCGTCATGAAATGGAACGTGTCGCGGAAATGGACGTTGGCAATCGCAACAAAAAATCCGAGCCCGGTGGCGAACAGCGCGAGCAGGATCGTCGTGAGCGCCACAAGCGGAATATAAATCAGAATGTTCGAACCCAAAATGAGGACGACCACCACGAGGATCAACAGTTCCCACATGTGCTGGTAAAGCGCGGCAAACGTGTTGGATACGACGAGCACCCAGCGCGGGAAGTGCACCTTCTTAATGAGGTTTTCACTCTCCGTCATCACCCGCATCGAACCCGTCACCACGTTGGAGAAGAACGTCCAGGGCAACAGGGCACACATCAGCCACACGACGAACAGATCCAACCCCGAGGGACTGCCAGCCGGCACTTGTACGCGAATGACGATTGCGAACACGAAGCTGTAAATGAGCATGAGTGCCAGCGGGTTAGCAAGGGACCACAACTGACCTAGGGCGGTACGTTTATACTTGCCCTTGATCTCCCGAAGCGTCAAGTTGCGCAGCAGCTCTTTAGATTCGCGCAACTCCTGCATGCTCGTCATAAAATCTCGCCCTAGTTGGCTTTTGCGTCACCAATGACGAGGCGCGGTGTACCAGTCCAAAGTTCTGGTTTCGTCACTCGGCGACCGTCAAAGAGAACCTTGATGCCCGGGAAGTCGGATGGCGTGATCTCTTTGTACTCGCTGTGATCTGCCTGGACGATCACGGCGTCGACCTCGCTGCCAATCTCGTGGGCGTCCCAACCGAACTCGGCGAGTTCCTCGGCCGTATACATCGGATCGTGGACAGTGACCTTGGCGCCGCGTTCACGAAGCCCATCAACGGTGGGGAAAATACCTGAAAACGCCGTCTCTTTCACGCCGCCACGGTAGGAGGCGCCGAGCACTGCCACCCGCAAGTCTTTCACCGAGCCGAGCAGACCTTCGAGGCGGTCAATAACGTACTCGGGCATGTTGGCGTTGTACTGGCGCGCGGTCCGCACGATCGAGGCGTCCGGATCGGTGGCCAGATACAGGCGGGGGTAGACCGGAATGCAGTGTCCGCCAACCGCGATGCCGGGGCGGTGAATATGCGAGTATGGCTGCGAG
>JAAYGH010000198.1 GCA_012727825.1 Trueperella sp. | reverse complement strand
GTCTCACTCTGCGTCGCTGAACTACGATGAACAACACGTATAACAAGGAGTTGATGTGTCACTCATCGTACAAAAGTTCGGTGGCTCATCCGTCGCGGATGCCGACGGCATCCGGCGCGTCGCAAAACGCATCGTCGACACCCATAGGGCAGGTCACAAGGTCGTCGTCGTCGTCTCTGCAATGGGCGACACGACTGACGAACTGATCGACCTCGCCGCATCGGTCACCGATGAACCGTCCGCGCGTGAAATGGACATCCTGCTCACTGCGGGCGAGCGCATCTCCATGGCGTTGCTCGCCATGGCCGTCACCGATCTTGGCGTGCCTGCGCGCGCCTTTACCGGCCAGCAGGCGGGCCTCCACACGGACACATCGTATGGTGCCGCGTCGATCGTGGGTGTGGTGCCCGAGCGCATCGCTCGCACGATCCAAGCCGGAGAAATCGCGATTATCGCGGGCTTTCAGGGCGTCAACCAAGAAAATGATGTCACGACGCTCGGCCGCGGCGGTTCGGACACAACGGCCGTTGCCTTCGCTGCCGCATTGCGCGCCGACGTATGCGAGATCTACTCGGACGTGGACGGCGTATTTACCGCTGATCCGCGAGTTGCTTCTGCGGCCCGCAAGGTCACAGCGCTCACCTACGAAGAGACGCTTGAGATGGCCTCTCACGGAACAAAGATTTTGCACCTGCGCGCGGTCGAATACGCCCGCCGCTACGACGTGCCACTTCACGTTCGCTCATCGTTTTCGACCAAAGAAGGGACATGGATTGTGAACGAATCCGCCCGCAGCCGCTGGGAGGGCAATAATGAAACTCCCATCATTTCAGGAATCAGCCACGACACCTCGCAGGCCAAAATCACCATCACTGGCGTGCCGGATAAGCCCGGCGCGGCGGCCCGCATCTTCCAGACTGTGGCCGATTCAGGCTCGTCGATCGACATGATCGTGCAGAACGTGCCGGTCAACATGCCCGGCACCGCGACCATTTCCTTTACCTTGCCCATTACGGACGTCAAGCGCACATTCCGTGCGCTCGAAACTCACAAGGTAGAACTCGGATTCGACACGGTCCTTCAAAATGATGGAGTCGGAATACTTTCCTTGATCGGAACTGGCATGCGTAGCCACCCCGGTGTGTCCGCGAAGTTCTTCGCCGCACTTGCCGAGGCGGGCATTAACATTGACATGATTTCGACGTCGGAGATCCGCATCTCCGCCGTCCTTGACTCGGACGACGTCGCTAATGCCGTCCGCATCGTTCACAAGGCGTTCGACCTTGACGGTGAAGAAGAAGCAATTGTTTACGGAGGTACTGGACGATGACGATCACACTTGCACTTGTTGGAGCCACCGGTCAGGTTGGCGAAGTTGTTCGCGACCTGCTGGAAAAGCGCGGAACGAAGGTCGATAAGGTGCGGTTCTTTTCATCGCATCGTTCGGCTGGCACGGAACTCGAGTTCAATGGCGAGACCATTGTGGTCGAGGACGTGGCAAAGGCCGACTACTCCGGCATTGATATTGCCCTGTTCTCCGCCGGCGGTGGCACCTCACTCGAGTACGCACCGAAGTTCGTGGAAGCTGGCGCCATTGTTGTCGATAATTCGTCGGCTTGGCGAAAGGATCCTGATGTTCCGCTCGTCGTGTCGGAGGTCAATCCGCACGCGCTGAAGGACCGCCCGAAGGGCATCATTGCGAATCCGAACTGCACAACCATGGCGATCATGCCGGTCATCAAGATCCTGGATAAGGAAGCTGGCCTGAAGAAGATGGTCGTCTCCTCATACCAGGCCGTCTCTGGTTCGGGACTTGCCGGCGTTAACGCGCTTTACAACCAGACGAAGGCGCTCATGGATGAGGGCGAGGCCGTCAAGGGCCTTGCCGTGGACGGTGCCGCAGTCGAGCACGCTGCCGATCCCTCGCCGTACATCAAGCCCATTGCGTTCAACGCCGTGGCCGTTGCCGGAAGCATTGTCGATGACGGCACGTTTGAGACCGACGAAGAACAAAAGCTCCGCAACGAATCACGCAAGATTCTTGAGCTTCCGGAACTACGCGTGGCCGGAACGTGCGTGCGGGTGCCGGTGTTCTCGGGTCACTCCATGGCGGTCTCGGCAGAATTTTCCGACGACATCTCGGTAGAGCGGGCAATTGAGCTTTTCAAGGACTCCCCAGGCGTTGAGTACACCGAGGTTCCCACTCCGCTTGAGGGCGCGGGCAAGGATGCATGCTTTGTTGGACGCGTGCGTCAGAACTACGCGGCGGATGACGAGAACAAGGGACTGAGCTTCTTCGTAGTTGGCGACAACCTGCGCAAGGGTGCTGCCCTCAACACCATTCAGATCGCGGAACTCCTGATTGAGGAGCTCAGCGCGTAATTTACGTACTGATCAAGGTGGTGGGAGCGAAGGAATTCGCTCCCACCACCTTTTTGGTGCTCTGGTTACTCTTTTTCGTGCTCCCACCACCGTTTTGGTGCTTCGCTTGCTCGTTTTGGTGCTCCCCCCACCTTTTCGGTGCTCCGGTTGCTCGTTTTGATGCTCCGGTTGTTCTTTGTGGTGCTCCGGTTACTCTTTTTCGTGTGCCGCCAGCCCATCGCGGGCCGTGAGGACGGGTTTCATCTTTGCAACCGAACATTTACCATGACTTTTAGCGTTTCCATCGACGTTAAGGCCTTAAAACGCGAAAATCTCCCGGTAAATGTCCGCCTGGCAACGGAACCACCTTTCCACCGGTGCGTGCAGGCAGGGTTTTCCACATGTGGCACAGTGGCAGCCGGATGAATCGAGCCGATTCGTCACAATAGTGGGATGCCTAGAATTTTTCGTCGCTCCGACCTCGATGCTATGGGCCTCACGCCGCGAAAAATTGGTCGGCTCCTCAAACGTGGCACCCTTCAACACGTTAGTCACGGTTGGTACGCCTCGAATGGAGCAGACGAGACCCTAGTTTTAGCGGCCAGAACCCATACTCGAGTGGGCTGTTTATCTGCTGCGCAGTTCCACGGCCTATGGGTACCCAAGCCACGTTTAGGTTTCGACGGCAAGCCTCACCCGATCGGCACAATGACGTCCTACATCCCAACCCGCTACGGTCCACCGTCGGAGATGCACGTCCTCGTGAATAAGCACGAATCATCTTCGGAAGTCCGTGACCGTGTCAGGAAGGTAACGGGAGGCCGCACCAAGGCATGCGTCCACCGCCAACAAGGAGATAAAGGGCAGCTAATTGCGTCAGTCGAGGAGGCAATCGAACAAGTTGTCCGTTGCCACGATTGGGAAACTGCGCTCATTGTGATCGAATCAGCCCTGCACCTCAAGAAGGTGAGTGAGGCATGGGTGCTCGCCATGCTGGAGAGGCTCCCACGAACTCGGGCAAAGAAGCTCCATGCCTTCCAATTGGGATCTGAATCGGGAACTGAAACGAGGGTGGCTCATTATCTTCGGAGCCGCGGGCTGCAGGTTCGTCAGCAGGTAGCGCTCACACCAGACATTCGAGTTGACGCGCTGGTCGGACAATCGCTCGTCGTTGAATCGGACTCGTTCGAGTATCACGGAAGCAGAGACGCGTATGTCAAAGACCGATGGCGCGCAGGCGCAATTGAGAAGTTGGGCTACAACGTCGTGAGTCTTAGTTATGAGCAAGTGTGGGATTACTGGAACGCCACAACTCGGATGCTCAACTCTCTCATTGATCAACGCAAACACTTGCGGACTGTGCGGGATTGGTTCGGCGACTGAGCCCGAGAATGAGCCCGGCCAACAGAATGCCACTTATTCCAGGGCGGTATCAACGATGTTCGTATCGTCCGTATCGCCCACCCCGTCCGTATCGCCCACCCCGTCCGCATCGCGCACCCCGTCAGTATCGCCTGTATCGTCGGCCTCGTCCGCATCGTCGCGACCAATCAATCGAGCCTCATCGCGGCGATGGGCAAGTACGTCGGATACATACGCGTCCACGGCCGTAGACATCGGCACGTCGTTGCCCTGTTGTTCACTGATGTACCAGCGATGTTCGAGGATCTCGTGGAAAAGCTGAGCGGGCTGCAACTTGGTGCGGAACTCGGGCGGAACTGCCTGAATGGTCGGTTCGTACACATTCATGATCCACTCGTGTGCCACGATTTCCAAGGGCATGTTCGACTTGCCCGTGACGGCGCGATACGACTCGATGTCGTTCATCATGCGTCTGGCCTGCAGTTCTTCAACGTCGAGGCCGGTCAGGCGCATCATCTTGCGCGAGTAGTGTCCGGGATCCACAACCTTCGGTTGGATGGAAATCGTCGTGCCGCCTATGTCGGTGGACATCGACAATTCGCCAACCTCGAATCCGAGATCGTTCAGTCTGCGAATGCGAGCATCGACCCGCCAGCGCTCGCTGAGCTGGAAGGATTCCTCACTCGTCAGTTCGTCCCACAGTTCTTGGTAGCGTGCAAAGAATCTATCGCCAACGGCAATCGAGTCGAATTCAGGATCAAGAATCCCGCCGGCCTGGAGATCCATCAGTTCGCCAATAATGTTCGTGCGAGCAACGTCGATATCATAATGGCGCTTGCGCTCAGAAAGATTGTCCTCAAGCTCGCCCGTCTCCGCGTCCACAAGATAGGCGGAAAATTCGCCGGCGTCGCGCCTAAACAGAGTATTCGACAGCGAGACGTCTCCCCAGAAAAAGCCGAGCAGATGTAACCGCACTATGAGAACAGCCAGTGCGTCAATGAGTCTTCGAACGGTATCGATGCGCATCACCGCTTGGCCGAACAGGGAGCGATAGGGCAGTGAAAAATCGAGGTGTCGCGTCACAAGCGCGGCGTTCAGTGGCTCCCCAGCATCATCAAACCGCCCAGTAATAACGGCAAGAGGTTCGACGCATGGCGCATCCAAGCGATTTAAATCGCGCAACATTTCGTACTCGTGGTAGGCAACGGTCTCGCCAATCTCTTTCACCGCCACCACTTGGCCGCCCAGATAGGCAAAGCGAACGATGTGCCGGGAGATGCCCCGAGGGAGCGCATCGATCACATCGGAGGGCCATTCCTCGAGCGGTATGCCCCACGGCAAATCCAGCAACGCGGGCTCTACCTGCGCAGACGTAATCTGCAGTGATCGAATCATGGTCCCTCCTTCCCACAACAGATTACGACGCCGGAGCGCGGTTGACGAACCCGGGCTCCGGCGGCGTGATCAAATAGTCGAGAACTTTTACTCCGTGACGACCTCGTCAGCCGGGCCTTCGTCGTGGATGGTCGGCTCGGCGGAAACGTTATCGACATCAACCATCGAGAACTCGTTCACCGAGGAATCGATGCGCGCGCCTGTGGTGGTCGAGAAGAAGTGGGTGTACTCGCCGCGCGGTCGCACGTACACGACCTCGCCAGCCTTCGGAATGTCGTAGGGCTCGATGCGGATGACGAGTGTCTCGGAGGCGTCACCCGATCCGAAGTTGCCGTCTTCGCGGTCAGCGCCGACGACGGTGCCGTAAATGTAGGCGTCCGAGCCGAGCGATTCGACGAACGTGACCTTGACGGGCATGCCCGTCTGATCCGGCGATAGTTCGAGAGCCTCGGGGCGCAGACCAACGGTGACCCTGGCGTCGCCACGGACGGCCTCGAGAACGTCGGTGGGAAGGTCAAACGAGGCATCGCCGAACACTGCACGATTGCCGTCGATGCGCCAATCGCCGAGATTCATTGCCGGCGAGCCGATGAAGCCAGCAACGAAAGCGTTGGCTGGGCGTGAGAACATCTCGGCAGGGGAAGCAACCTGCTGGAGGATGCCGTCCTTAAGCACCGCGATGCGGTCGCCCATCGTCAGTGCCTCGGTCTGATCGTGAGTGACGTAGACGGTGGTGACCCCGAGCGAACGCTGGAGTGACGCAATCTGCGTACGGGTCTGAACGCGCAGCTTGGCATCAAGGTTTGATAGCGGCTCGTCCATGAGGAAGACCTGTGGCTTACGGACGATGGCGCGGCCCATGGCCACGCGCTGACGCTGACCACCCGACAGGGCCTTGGGCTTGCGCTCGAGATAGGGCTCGAGGTCGAGGATGCGCGCTGCTTCTTCGACGCGTTCGCGGATCACGTCCTTATCCTCGCCAGCGATCTTGAGAGCGAAGCCCATATTGCCCGCAACGGTCATGTGCGGGTAGAGGGCGTAGTTCTGGAAAACCATCGCGATATCGCGATCCTTCGGGGTGACGTCGGTGACGTCGCGGTCGCCGATGTAGATGCGACCAGAGTTGACATCCTCAAGGCCTGCGAGCATGCGCAGCGCCGTGGATTTTCCAGAGCCAGATGGGCCCACGAGTACGAGGAACTCGCCGTCTTGAACTTCGAGGCTCAAGGAATCAACAGCAGGAGTGGTTGATCCGGGGTAAACGCGCGAAGCGTTTTCAAAGGTTACAGTCGCCATTTTGAATGGTCCCTCCACCGGCAGGTACGTGCCGGACGATCCGTTGTGTAGTGACGTGCCGCGCTTTCACGTGGTGCGTGTCTGCTGTGACACAGAAGAAGCCGAACCTCCAGGAACTCCGGTCTCCCGGGGGACCTGGTGGTCCGACGTCATCGTTGCTCGGCATCCTACCCCCGCATGCTGAGTTCTCCGTCACACCCGGGTCACGTGCGGGTAATCTG
>JAAYGH010000197.1 GCA_012727825.1 Trueperella sp. | reverse complement strand
GGATCTTTCGTCGCCTGCACGAGAACCGTATCGCCCGCCCTCAGTGCATCCTCAATCTTGCGTGGCTTGCCATTCATGCCTGCGGCATCCCAGTTCACTTCGCCCGCATAGAGAACGGCATTACGGCCCTTGCCGATATCCACGAATGCAGCCTCCATCGAGGGCAGCACATTTTGGACGCGACCAAGGAATACGTTTCCGACCATCGAGGTCTGCGTGTGGCGAGCGACATAGTGCTCCACGAGCACGCCGTCTTCGAGCACTGCGATCTGGTTCAGACCGTCCTGCTCGCGCACGAGCATCGATCGGTCCACTGCCTCACGGCGTGCTAAGTACTCGGACTCTGTGATTGTTGTACGGCGAAGCGAGGTGCGTCGACCTTCCTTGCGCCGGCGCCTCTTCGCTTCGAGGCGGGTCGAACCCTTCGGAGCGGTCACGCCATCGTTAGGGTCCTCGGTGGAACGACGACGGCGCCGGCGAACCGTGGTCGCACGCCCCTCGTCACTCTTGTTGGCTTGCGTCGAAGCGGCGTCCTTCTGATTGCCTGACTGCTGATTCGTGGTTCGCTTATTCGGCTGACGATTACGCTGACGTGTGCGGGTGCGCTGGTTCGACGATTCACTAGTCGAATCGCTGCCCGAGTCATCCGTTGCCTTGTCGGTGCCAGAGCCTTCGTCGACTGACGGTTCGTTGCCAGCCTGATCGGTGCCTTTGCCTGATTCATTCGAACCCTGCCCGGCGTCGTCACTGGCCCTGCGCCCACCGCGCTTTCCGCGCCTACGCCTACGGCTAGAGCCGTCGTCGTCGCTTTCCTCGGACTTGGAACTCTGGCCACGGCCGCCTTGCGGACCCTGCCCTGAATCGTTTCGGGTCGAATCGTCATGACCCGTGCCCTGCTCCGACGAGTCGTCTCGCGAATCCTCGCGGCGCGCACGTCGCGAACGAACGGCGCGGCTGATGTCTGGCTCCTGGAAAAGGAGCGCTGTCATAGGCGCGACTGTAGCGCCTTCGGTATTTTCGGCGTTTTCTGCCATAGGTAGTCCTCTGCCCGGCTACCGCGTGCATCTTCGCAGTCACCTTGAGGTAGTCGCGGCCCTCGCCGCGGAAGCTTCATCTCGAACTCGCCCGGCTGCAACGCGTTAGCGGCGCACAAAGCGAGCCCCTCGAGCGGATGCTCGCTCGATTCACGCTACCTATTCTTGCACATTGCAAGGGCGGTGTCAGTGACGTCCCTATCGCGTTCACTACAAGCACGGCCCAAAGGACCTAGGTCCTAGGATCGCCGGCGTTGAGGCACGCGCAAGCAGGATGACTTTTCGCACTCTGGAACTATTCCGGCTTTCGGGACAGAGATACGTCTAAGTGTGAGTTAAGCTGACATCAACCCTTAGTACGCTCAGAGATGAACGGACTAAAGTTTTTCAGACATTTCAGTAAAACTGGGCCTCGGACCCGCACGGTTCGAGTCACAGACACTCGGAAAGGTGACGCACGTGGATGTCCTAGACCTCTCACGGTGGCAGTTCGGTATTACGACCGTGTACCACTTTATTTTGGTGCCGCTCACAATCGGACTTTCGCCACTCGTGGCAATTATGCAGACCAGGTGGCTGCGCAGTGGGGACACGAAGTACCTCCGCATGTCGGAGTTCTTCGGCAAGGTCCTCCTCATTAACTTCGCACTCGGCGTGGCAACCGGCATTGTCCAAGAGTTCCAATTCGGGCTTAATTGGTCGGAGTACTCGCGCTATGTTGGCGATATCTTCGGAGCCCCACTCGCTTTTGAAGCACTCCTCGCATTCTTCATGGAGTCGGTCTTCCTCGGCGTGTGGATATTCGGCCGTGGTCGTATTTCGGCCAAAGCACACACGATAGCAATTTGGATGGTCGCGATAGGTACGAACCTGTCTGCGTTCTTCATTCTTGCCGCCAACTCATTCATGCAGAACCCTGTCGGGGCGGTTTTCAACCCAGAGACGGGCCGAGCCGAACTCGATGGTATGACGGGCTTCCTCGAAGTTATTTTCTCGACGACGACCCTCTACGCCGTCCTGCACACAGTCACCGCTTCCTTCATGGTGGCGGGCGCCATGGTCGCTGGTATTTCGATCTGGTGGATCGTGCGCTCGCTCAAGAACGATAACGAAGTTGAGGCACGAGAATTCTGGAAGCCCTCCGCACAGTTCGGGCTTAAGGTCCTCGCGGGTGCAGGCATTCTAGTGATCGGTTCTGGTCACTTCATCGGTCAGCACATGTATCAGATTCAGCCCACCAAGATGATCGCGGCGATGGGCATCGCGGAGTCTGGTGAAGGCCAAGGTCTTGCGCTCGCCATGATTGGCACCGAGCTTGAAGAAGACAACATCATTTCGCTCCCGATCCCGGGCCTTGAGTCATTCATGGTCACGAACAGCTTCTCGGGACCGGATTCCTACCTCATCGGTGTCGATGAAGTTCAGGAGAATTTCGATGCGAAATTCAATGAGGTTTACGGCGACGGCGTTGACTACATGCCAAACCCGTTCATAGCCTTCTACTCGTTCCGCATCATGATGGCCCTCGGGTTCGCCTCAGTGGGTCTGAGCATCTTGGGCTTGTTCTTGTTGCGCAAGGACAAGCTGATCGACAATGATTTGATCGCCAAGCTCTACACCTGGACTATTCCGTTCCCGTTCATCGCATCGTCGTTCGGCTGGATCCTCACAGAGATGGGGCGTCAGCCGTGGGTCGTGTACCCGAACTTCGAGCGCGAAGGGGAACTGACCGCCAGCGAGATGATGCACCTGCTCACGCAGGACGGCGTCTCTCAAAACGTCCTATCGGCGGAAGTCCTCTTTTCGGTCATTGCCTTCACGCTACTCTATCTCGCGCTGGGCATCGTCTGGTTCCGCCTTATTGTCCGATACGTCCGTGAAGGCATTAACCCGGCAGATAAGCTTCTGTTGGAGGAAGCCCACTCGTCGGAGGTTACGGAAGACACGAAGCTTAGCTTCGCTTACTAGGAGGAACTGTGGAACTGACAACACTGCAAATTATTTGGTTCGTTCTGATCGCAGTCCTCTGGATCGGATACATCACGCTTGAAGGCTTCGGCTTCGGCGTCGGTATGCTGCTAAAGATCCTGCCGAGGAACGAAAAGGAGCGTCGTTTGACGCTCAACACGATTGGCCCCCACTGGGATGGTAACGAGGTTTTCCTCATTACCGCCGGCGGTGCCATGTTCGCTGCATTCCCCGAGTGGTACGCCACAATGTTTTCGGGCATGTATATCGCCCTCGTCGCGATTTTGCTCTTCCTCATCGTTCGCATTTCGGCTCTCGAGTGGCGGGGCAAGGTTAATTCTCTAGGCTGGCGCAAGGTCTGGGATACCCTCCACACTTCCGTCGCATGGCTCGTGACCCTCGTCTGGGGTGTCGCATTCGGCAACCTCATTCAAGGCACCGAGATCCGTATTGGCCAGTACGTTGAACGCGGTGGCGGAGAGTTCATTCAGGCCGATACGAGCAATATTGATGCCGCTCTGGCCTCTGGCGACCAGCACTTCCTCACAGGCGGACTGGTCTCCCTGTTCACGCCATTTACAATCTTGGCAGGAATAGTCTTCATTGCCCTCTTCCTCACGCATGGCGCGCTGTGGCTGGCAATCAAGACGAAGGGCGAATTCCAGCAGCGTGCAATGGACCTCGCGAAGAAGCTCTCCCTGGGATCCACCGGCATCACAGCCGTATGGGGCATCTGGGGGCAGATCTCCTACTCGGAGAACGCAATCGGATGGGTTCCATTGCTCCTTGCAGCTGCACTGCTCATTGGTTCCACGCTGATGGCCCAGCAGAACAAGGACGTCCCATCGTTCTTCATGTCGTTCGGCGGACTTGCCCTAGCCGTGGTGTGGGTCTTCATCAGTTTCTGGCCCAACGCCATGAAGTCTTCGGTCGATCCGGCTTACCACCTCACGTTGCAACAGGCTTCGGCCACGGGCCCGACCCAATCGGTCATGCTCATCGCAGCAGTGATCTTCATTCCGATCGTTCTTGGCTACATGGCCTGGTCCTACAAGCAGTTTGCTGCCCGCATCGGCACAGAGAACGTCTCTGATGAGCCGGCCGGTCTTGATCCGGACAAGATTCGCGAGTTCGCGAAGTAACGTCTGATTAGTCAGAAAGGGAGCGTGAAGTTTCACGCTCCCTTTCTCTTTTCTTGCTGAGCGCGCCTAGAATATTGATCTGTTCAAGAAAGCTGGTGCTGTGAAACCTTTCGATCCTCGTTTGATGCAGTACGCACGCACAACGCGCGTCTACATCGGGTTCCTCGTCCTCCTCGGTATCGCAGATGCCGCGCTTATCGCAGCGCAAATCATTTTGATCGCCAAAGCGGCCTCCCCTGTTTTCTATGGGGATTCAACGCCCGCAGAGGTTCTGCCCTTCATTGGCTGGCTCGTCGTTGTCTTCGCCGTCCGTTTCGGTGTCCTTTACATTCGAGAAAGCTTCGGTCACCGATCGGCCATTCAGGTGATTACAGATCTGCGCGGTCAAGTGCTCGATCACGCCGCCAAGCTCGGCGACCGCTGGCTGTCTGGCAACACGACCAATACCGTCACACTCGCAACCCGTGGGCTCGATGATCTCGAGGACTATTTCGTCAATTTCCTCCCCCAGCTTTTTCTTACCGTTACCGCAGCACCTGCACTGACAGTGTTACTTGCCACGTACGACTGGATTTCCGCCCTATTCGTGGTGTTCTGCGTGCCGCTCATCCCCATCTTCATGATTCTTATTGGCAAGATGACCGCCAGGTACTCCAACCAGCGACTGGGAGCCATGCAACAACTCTCCGCGCAGCTCCTCGACCTGCTTGCCGGCCTTGCCACCCTCAAGGGTTTGGGCCGCGAGAAGGGCCCGGAAAAGCGCGTGGAGAGCCTCGGCAAACGCTTCGCACAGAAGACGATGCAGACCTTGTACGTCGCTTTCCTGTCTGGCGCCGCCCTTGAGTTCCTTGCCACACTCTCCACCGCGCTCGTGGCCGTGAACGTCGGCTTGCGCATGGTGGGTGGCTCCGTGCCGCTCGAAGTGGGACTCATCGTCATCATGCTGACTCCAGAAATCTTTAAGCCGCTACGTGAGGTGGGCACCCAGTTCCATGCGTCCTCCGATGGCGTTGCGGCCGCTGAAAAGGCCTTTGAAGTTCTCGAAACACCCATCCACGAGCACACCGGCACTGCCTCGATTCCGAACCTCGATGAGGCAGCAATTCGTTTTGAGGACGTGTCCGTGTATGCACCCGGGCGTGCCACCGTTGCTCCCGCTCACATGACGACGACGATCGAGCCCGGCCAGATCACAGTCTTGCGGGGCCCATCCGGTTCGGGTAAAACGACCGCCGTGCATGTGCTCCTAGGTTTGCTCAGTCCCGACGAAGGCGAGGTGTTCGTCGGTGACGTTCCACTGTCAGACATCGATCGCGACGCCTGGTGGGAGGAGATTTCCTGGGTCCCCCAACGCCCCGCTATCGTTCCGGGTACGGTTGCGGACAACGTGGGCGCAACGGGGGAATCAGCCCAGCGCGCCGCTGCGCTTACCGGCTTTGATGCCGTCGTGGATCACCTACCGAACGGCTGGGACACGCACATCGGACACGGCGGTACCGGCCTGTCGGTGGGTCAGCGTCAACGCCTCGCGCTCACTCGCGCGCTCGTCGCATCACGCAAAATCGTTATTCTCGACGAGCCCTCGGCGCACCTTGACGCAATGAGCGAAGAGTATGTGTCGAATGTCGTGCGCACATTAAAGGCCGACGGGCACACCGTCGTCGTTATTGCGCATAGGCAGGCGATCACGCAGCTTGCTGACCACGTCATCGATGTCACTCCGACATCGAGAGATATCTCTGCTGAGCTGCGCGAGTCTACAGCGTTGCGTGAATCAACCGAATACGCCGACTTCATCGAATCACAACGCGCCGATTATGCGCTGCCCAATGACTGGGCCGGCGCAAGCTCGTCAGGGCACAAGGTCGTCAAACTGACGATTGGGGATGCG
The DNA here is from genome assembly GCA_012727825.1 of Trueperella sp. Lineage (GTDB taxonomy): Bacteria > Actinomycetota > Actinomycetes > Actinomycetales > Actinomycetaceae > Trueperella. Next base: position 2,247 of record JAAYGH010000197.1, on the reverse strand, counting down.
GAATCGGATCACCCCTCAGAATCTGGCGACCAACCACAAACCAACACCGAATCACGAACCAGCCACGAACCAAAGGAGGACCAGTGAGCGTTATCCCCAAGGCCGAACGGGTCGCGCTGAAGCGCGCAATCGGCATGCTCGATTACGACAAGAAGAAGTTCGCGTGGTCCGTGGCTGCCGGCTCTGGAGCGATCGGGTCGGGTGTGGCGCTTGGCGCGACCTCGGCGTGGCTTATCGCTCGAGCGGCGCAGCTGCCGCCGGTACTCCAACTGTCTGTTGCATCGACGGGGGTACGCGCCTTCGGTGTCGGTAAGGCGATCTTCCGCTACCTCGAACGCATTGCATCGCATTGGGTAGCGCTCTACGGCATGGCGAACTTGCGTGCGCGCGTGTACTCCTCGTTGGCACATTCCACCACTGACGTTGTGACCTCGGTCCGCCGCGGCGACCTGCTCGCGCGCACGGGAGCTGACGTTGATGAACTCGGTGATGTGGTCGTGAAGTCAATGTTGCCAGCCGCCGTCGCATTCATCGTCTCGCTCCTGTCGATCGGGATCGTAGCGTTCCTCTCACCCCCAATCGCGCTGGTCCTCACCCTGTGCTTGATCCTGTCAGGCGTGATTGCGCCATACATCGCCATGCGTGCGGCACGCGCGGATCAGATCTCACAAATTACCCATCGTGCCGATCTCAATGCGCAGTCTTTAACGATGCTCGAATCAGCCTATGAACTTCGCGTCTCTGGCCGGTTGGCAGACATCGATGCCCAACGCGCGGACACGGAGCAACGGATTCACAAAAGTCGCGACCGCTCGGCTCGCCCGTCCGCGTTGGCAACGGCACTCGACACTTTGGCGATGGGACTAGCGGTCATCGGCGCGCTCGTGATCGGCACCCAGCAGCTTGCTGCAGGCGACATCGCCGCAATCGATCTAGTCGTAGCAACACTGACCCCGCTGTCTGCTTTTGAGGCGACCCAGCGCATGGGCGGGGCCGCAACACAACTGGTTCGATCGGCGTCGTCGGCAAAGCGCATTGTGGACTTGCTGGACGTTGCAGATTCCACGCAACATCCCGAGCTTGATACCCGTGCGGAAACAGACGACGGTCTGCGAGCGGCACACCTACAGATTGGCTGGCCGGGCGGGCCCACTATTGCAGGCCCGATTGATCTCCACCTGAGGCCAGGAAAGACGATTGCGATCGTCGGCCCGTCGGGTATCGGCAAATCGACGTTGCTCTATACGCTCGCGGGCATGCTCGAACCGCATTCGGGCTCCGTGACAATCAATGGACGCGATACGTGGCGCCTCGACCGAGCGCAGATTTCTACCCAACTATCCTTGACCGCCGAGGATGCGCACATCTTTGAAACAACGGTCCTCGAGAATCTGCGCGTCGCGCGCGCGGCCGTGACCGCCCAAGAAGCGGCTGATTTCTTGCGACAAGCCGGTCTCCAGAGTTGGCTCGCCCAGCTTCCCGATGGCGTTGAAACAATGCTCGGTGCGGATGCCACATCGGTATCGGGTGGCGAACGCCGCCGCCTCCTGCTCGCACGTGCGCTCGCGGGTTCCGCGACTTACATGCTCCTCGACGAACCTGGCGAACACCTCGATCCGGAAACGGCCGATGAGCTTATCCGTGACCTCCTTGGCGTGGGTAATGACGAACGCGGCGTCATTCTCGTCACTCATCGCCTCACGCCATTGGATGTGGCCGACGAGGTCATCATGCTCGGCGAAGACGACGCCGGGCTGGTCGGCGTCGTCGCACGTGGTACGCACGCGGAGCTCATGGAACAGATGCCGAGCTACGAATGGTCACTCACTCAGGAATAGGGTCATTCTGCGTATGGTTGGCACAACGGAAGGACTGCTCATGAAGACTAACGAATCGCTCATCGCGTTCTCTCGCCACATCCTCAGCATTGCTGCCAAGCTGGATCAGGTCGACGTCTCGCGCGCGCTCGTCATGTCCGCATGTGAGGCGACAGGCGCACAGTTCGGCGCCGTCTCAGTTCTCGATTCTCATGGCGAGACCATCCAGTTCATTCAACACGGCCTACCCGCCGGACCAGAAACCATGATCGACCACCCTCCGATCACCCATGGGGTCTTCAATGACATCCCGCTGGATACCTACCTCATTATTAACGACATCGACGCCTACGCGAACCATGCGCTTCCCGCAGACCACCCGGCAATGCGCAACTTCCTCGGCGCTGCTATCACGGTGAACGGACAGGTC
>JAAYGH010000196.1 GCA_012727825.1 Trueperella sp. | reverse complement strand
GATCTCGAACTTGTTCACCCGCCACTCGGCAGAGCGTGATTTAAGCACATCGCGCACGTCAAATGGGCTCATAAAACCGGGACGATGCGCCCGGTACCCGGATGCGCTCTCCGACTCGGGGTGAACGTGATGTACGAACAGGAGTGTGCCACCCGGCGCGACGAGCCCAAGAATGTGGTCGAGCATGTCAGAGTCCGATGGGACTGTCGGGAAAAAGGCGGACACGAGGTCGAAGTGCCCCGTCGTCGTCGAAATATCACTCACTCGGAAATCAACCGACACGCCCTCGCGCTGGGCATGCGCCGCAGCCCGCTCCACGGCGACCTGTGAGATGTCCACGCCCGTCACGTCCCAGCCATTCTTGGCGAGCCACATGGAATCAGCACCCTCACCCGAGCCAACGTCGAGCGCCGTGCCCGGCTCTAGCCCCTCGACCTCGGGTGGGAGCAGGCTATTCACGCGGCCAGACCAGACCTGACCCTTCGAGGCATAACGCGCATCCCACTCAGTTGCCACATCAAAATCAGTCATAACGCAGACCATACCGGACGCATCGTTGTGCGCCGAAAGCCGAATGACGTGCCCTCGTTTTCGTCCTCGAATAGCGTACTTTAACGAAAGTTACACGTGACCGAAGGAGACAACATGACTGACGCAAAGCAGACTCTTGACGAGATTCTCGGCGACGCGCGAGTGGCGATGGTGACCATCGTTGCAGGTGGCGGGCAGCTCGAGTCCCGCCCGATGACCGTGCAGGAATATGACAACGGTGTACTCCGGTTCCTGACCACGAACGATACGACGCTCGGAACGTTAGCCGATGGGACGACCGTGAACGCGGCCGTCGTAAATTCGAACGAGTGGGTGTCTGTTGCTGGCCGTAGCCGCGTCACGAGCGATGTGGAGCTCAAGCGTCGTATGTGGTCGCTGCCCAACAACGTCTTTATGGACCGCGATGCCGAGGACCCTTCCGTGGTCGTCTTCGAACTCGTCGCCAAATCTGCCTCCTTCTGGGATACGCCCGGCACGCCAGGAACGCTCCTTGGCCTGATCAAGGGCGCGATCTCCGACGATGCACCTGATCTTGGCGAACAGCACGACGTCGAGCTCTAAAACCTGCGATGCCGACTCGATTTGGTCTTGTCAGCGTCACCCCCGGTGAAGCCGGTATTTCGCGCAAAGGCGCAGGTACCGGCTTCACCTATAAGGGCGCGAATGGCAAGCGGATCACCGATGAGGCAACCCTCGAACGGATTCGGGGGCTGGTCATTCCACCCGCGTGGAAGCAGGTGTGGATCGCGTCAGAACCGACGGGGCACATCCAGGCAACCGGTGTCGACGAAGCCGGCCGCACGCAATACATTTACCACCCGGCCTGGCGAGAGGAGCGCGACGAAGCGAAGTTCGAGAAATCGATTGCCTTTGGCGCTACTCTTCCGTCGCTGCGGCGGGCGGTGACCCGCGACCTGAAGCCCGGCAGGACCAAAAGTGATGATCCGCGGCGACGCGCGTTGGCGGCGGCCGTGCGCCTGATGGACACGGGCTCGTTGCGCGTTGGCGGTTCTGAGCAGTCGGGCGAGTTAGAAGCTTTTGGGGCGACAACCCTTCAACGCCGGCACGTCGAGGTTGAGGGCCCAAATATCCACCTGACGTTCCGGGGCAAATCACAGAGCGAATGGGACATCGTCATTAACGACCAAGCGCTCGCAGACTTCTTTTCGGAAGTGCCGAAG
>JAAYGH010000195.1 GCA_012727825.1 Trueperella sp. | reverse complement strand
GCTGTCAAGCGCGGCCTTGGCGAATCGGTTCCCGAACCTGCGTGGCGTAAGTTCCATAAGGTCACACCGCTCGCTCAGGGCGGGGCGCTCTGGGTCATTCTCGCCATCATCGTGTTCAACATCGTGATGCAGATCGTTGAAGGCGGGATGACCGATGTGCTCGCAGCCGTCGCAGACGTGACTGTTGCTATCGTCCTGATCATTCTCGGGGTGCTCCTCGGCCTGACGCTCATCGTCATCTTTTTCTCCTGGGTATCGTGGCGCTACCAGTCGTTCGCAATCGTCGACTCCGGCGTCCACAAGCGCTCCGGCATCTTCCTCAAAAACCACTCGCACATGCGCTGGGATCGCATCCAAACCGTCGAGCTTGAACAAAAACTATTTGGCCGTATCTTTGGATTCGGCTCGGTGAAGGTTGAGTCGGCGGGTTCGGAGCCGGGCACGGAGCTCGGACTTCTGACGATGGAGGACTGCGGTAAGCTGCGCCGCGAGATCCTCACCGGGCTCGGTAACGCCAGAGCTGGCCGCCCGATTGGTATCGGCGTGCCGGTGACCGACGTCGTCGGTGCGGAGAGTGTCGAGGCAATTCCACCCGGAGCAGGCACGCAGATACATGACACCGGTGCTCACGTCGCCTTCGACGAGCACGGCACCCCGATCGCCCCGGCTCAGTCCGGTCAACCGGGCGCCGAGATCCCGATCTTCGATCCCGACGACCTCGAGAATGACCGCCAAATCTTTGAGCTCCCCACGTCGCGTTTGCTCGCGTCATCGATGCTCAACATGGGCATCATCTTTTCCATGTTCTTCCTCGTCGTGTTCATTGTTTTGGCCATCGTCTTCGAAGAGGGAAGTATTCTTTTCGCAACCCTCGCCATCGGTTCGGGCATGATCGCGTGGGCCAAGTCAATCCTCGACGCCTACGGAACCAAGGTCTTCCTTTCGCCGAATGGTCTGCGCGTGCGCTCGGGCTTGACGAAGCTCGTTACCCATTCGATCCCGCCGCAACGTCTGCACGCGATCGAAATTCACCAGCCGATGCTGTGGCGCCGCTCGGATTGGTGGAAGCTACGCGCCACACTCGCCGGCGGTGGCGCTATCTCCGACGACGCCAGCGACGTCATGAACCGCGGCATGATCATCCCGGCCGGCACGCGCGACGACGTCCTCAGGGTTCTGTGGACGATGCTCCCGTCCGCTGGGACCGACGACGACGGTGCGCTCATTCGTGACGCCTTCGACGGCACCGGCACTGGGCGTTTCTTCTTAAGCGCGCCCCGTTCAGCGCGCTGGCTAGATCCGTGGACATGGAAGTCGCGAGGCGTATGCCTGACCCCGAATGTGGCCGTGTTCCGCGCGGGTCGCTGGAGCCGCAAGATCATCTTCGTCTGGCAGGATCACACACAGTCAATCCGCATGAGCCAGGGCCCACTTCAGCGCCGGTTCGGACTCGGTGAACTGACGCTCGACCTCGTTGAGACCATGACCCAAGCTACGCAGACGAACATGGCCGTCGAGGATGTGGAGCGCATGATGTGGGTTGAAAATGATCTCACAGCGCAGGCGCGCCGAGTCGGCGTGACCGAGTCGGTTGAAGATTGGCAACGCCGGGTCGGAGTGTAGCCGCCTGGGTCGGAAGCTAGCCGCCTTGGTCGGAACCTAGTCTCCTAGGTCATCGGATCGGCTGCTCGCATGCCGGACGGCCTGTTTAATGCGCGGCACGAGGCCAGGACGCACCGAGAGCTGACGTACGCCCGCTTCCAAGAGCAGTGGAACGTACTCCTCGGACGATGCAAGATCACCACACACGGACACGGGGGAGTCGAGCTCGCGCGCCGCATTCGCAATCATGGTGATGACGAGGGGCACCACGTCCGCCGCAAGCTCCGCCACATCCGCGTTGCCTCGATCCGCGGCCGCCATGTACTGGATGAGGTCGTTTGTTCCGACCGACACGAAGTCAACCAACTCCTTGAACTCCCTTATTTGGACCGCAGCAGCTGGTGTTTCCAGCATCATGCCAAATTCCGGAATCTCATCCGGGCGACCCTCAAGCTGCACGGCCTCGTTGAACTTCTCGCGCGCCCACCTCAGTTCCGCGACCGTCGTAATCATCGGGACCATCACCTGAATCTTGGCATATTGTGCGACCCGGATGATCGCTCGGAACTGGTCGATGAGTGCCAAGGGGAAACGGCGCATCAATCTAATCCCACGCACGCCAAGAAACGGGTTGTCCTCCGCATCAGCTGTAAAAAACGAGATGGGCTTATCTGCGCCCACGTCCCACGTGCGGATCGTCATCGGCTTGTCAGTTCCGATAGTCCGCGCAATCTCGGTGAAGGCTGCCACCTGCTCGTCGATCGTCGGTGCGTCGTCGTAGTCTGCGAAAACCACCTCGGTCCGGACCAAGCCCGTGCCGTCAGCGCCATTGCGCGCCGCAGCCGTCGCATCGCCGATCATCGCCACATTCGCACTGACGAGGATCTGCTGATCGCCGTACATCGCGGGTTCGTGAGCGTGGGCCATCGCCACGGCATCCACGCGTTGCTGTTCCTTCGACGCTCGTAGTAGCTCGCGCAACTGTTCGCGGGTCGGATTGATCGTGAGCTTCCCACTGCGCGGTTCGAGCGCGACCTCCACGCCGTGGGTAATCTCGTGCGCCTGCGGTTCACCCGCAATCACGGGAATTCCCTTTGCAGCCGCGATGAGTGCGCCGTGGCCAGTGGTCGACCCCGTGGCCGCCACAATGCCCATGACGGTGCCTTCGTCGATTTCCGAGGCCAAGGCCGGGGTCAGTGAATCAAGAACGACGACGGGCGCCGTCCCGAATTCTTCGATCGCTTTCGCCAACCCGCCAAGCGACTCGCCGTGGAGTGCCTGGGCGAGCAGTGCGCCGAGCTCTACGACGTCGTCGGCGCGTTCGCGGAGGTAATCGGTGGGTAGGTCCTCGTAGGTGGACACGATCGAGTCGGTCGCCGCTCGAATGGCAACCCCGGCCGGCACGCCGTCGTCGATCCGATTGATGATGTTGCCGGTATAGGTG
>JAAYGH010000194.1 GCA_012727825.1 Trueperella sp. | reverse complement strand
GAGCAGACCGCGGCCGCAGAGGGCAAGGTTGGCTCGTTGCGTTACGATCCGTTCGCAATGCTCCCGTTCTGTGGCTACAACATGGCTGACTACTGGGGCCACTGGCTCGATATGCAAAAGGAGCTTGGCGACAAGTTCCCGCGGATCTACCAGGTCAACTGGTTCCGCCGCGACGAGGACGGCAACTTCCTGTGGCCGGGCTTCGGCGACAACTCGCGCGTGCTCGACTGGATCGTCCGCCGTGTCTCCGGCCAGGTTGACGCCGAGGAAGGCCTGACTGGTCGCGTCCCGAACAAGGAAGACTTCAACCTTGAGGGCCTCGACGAGGTCACTGATGAAGTCTGGGACAAGCTCTTCGAGACCGATCCGGGCGCATGGGCTAACGAAGTGGATGAGACTGAAGAGTACTTCACCCAGTTCGGCAGCAGGCTCCCTGAGCAAATCTCGGAGCAGCTGACGAAGTTCCGCGAGCGCATCAGTGCCGCGAAGGAAGCCTAACCGCTAACTCGCGCATCAGCGCTTAAGTAACTGTTGGAGGGGAAGCCGCGTGCTTCCCCTCCAACCTTTATATCTCCCCAACCCTGCGAACGTCCGCGCACCGCGACGCGTTCGCGCTGGTGGATCTACGCCAAACGAGAACGGCACCCTGCGCTTACAAGGTGAAGTGTCATGGTGGATATGAGCCGGGAGGCGGGGTCTGGTTTACAATGAGAGAGTCCAAGCTTCCCACGAGGTGCAAGGAGGACAATATGCTGGCAGTACCCAATTGGTCCCGCATTTACACGGGTAAGGTGCACGACGTGTATGCGCCGATCCACCCACTTGCCCACAGTGGTAATGAGGTGATCTTGCTCGTGACGACCGACCGAATGAGCGTGCTCGACCGCGTGCTCCCCACTATCATTCCCGGTAAAGGCGAGATCGTGAACGCCATTTCGGAGTGGTGGTTTGAGCAGCTCGCTGACGTGGCTTCTCATCACTACCTGTCCGATGAAGTGCCGCCGACCGTCAAGGACCGCGCGATGGTGGTCCAGCGCCTGCGCATGTATCCGATCGAATGCACCGTCGTGGGCTACATGACTCGGAGCGTGTTTGCCGATTACGAGCGCTCCGGCCGGTTCCACGGCATGACTCTTCCCAGTGGTCTGAATATTGGCGACGAGCTCCCGAAACCGCTCTTCTGCCCGTCCATCAAGGCGGCGGTAGGTGACGACGACGAGCCGATTAGTTTTGAGCGGATGGAAGAGATCGTGGGGGAGAACGTGGCGGACGGCCTCCGGGACATGACACTCGATCTCTACGAGGCTGCGAACGAGATCGCCATCGGCAAGGGATTGATCATCGCAGACGCAAAGCTCGAGTTCGGTTCGTCGAGTGATGCCGGTGACGAGAAATTCGTGTTTGCGGACCAAGCATTTACACCTGATTCAGCGACCTATTGGATCGCCGACGAGAGACAAGCAGGCGATCCGCGCTCATTTGGCAAGGAGTATGTGCGAGATGCGGTTGAAGCAGAGGTGGTGGCGTGGATTCAAGGATCTGGGCCAACGCCACAGATTCCCGCCGACGTCGTCGAAGAAATGAGTGCCCGATACCGGTACCTGAAGGCTACACTGCTCGGATCGACTCATATACGGGAGATAAAGTGACGACCACCGACACCGGGAAAGTGGACAGACGTAGCACTCGGTGGGAAGCTCACCGTCGCGAACGCCGTCGTCAGCTTATCGAAGCCGCAATATTAGCAGTTCAAAAGTACGGTTCTGGCGCCTCGATGGATCAGATTGCTGACGAATCCAAGACTTCGAAGTCGATCATCTACAAGTACTTTGGCGATAAAGAGGGCCTTCAGTACGCGATCGGCGAGCACATGATCTCAGAAATACTCGCCATGCTTGACGGCGCTGTTGAACGAGGGGCATCATTCGAGGAGGTCCTCACTCTCGTCACGAGCCAGTTTCTCGACCTCGTTGACGAATCCCCGGCACTTTACCGGTTCATGAAGGTCGCCGAATTTCAGGATGACCCACATGCGGCGCTCATTTCGAAGCTCGATCGTTCGATGATCGACGCGTGGAGCCGGCTGTTCTATGTTGATGGCGAGATAGCCAAGCACGAACTCCACGAGGGTGTCGTGCATGCCTGGCTGGTCGGCGTCATCAGCATGGTCAAGGGCCTTGCGGAGTCCTGGCTTGTTGTCCGCGAGGTCACGCGCAATGCTGAGGACTACCAGGGCCTCGAACTGTCTCCAGGCCAGGCGAGCTTCGCGCGCATCGATCGCCAGATCCTGCAGGAGATGCTCGTTAGCTCGATATCGCGCCTGATGGAGGCGATCGTTGTAGATATGTACGCGTTGCTCACCGGTGGCGAGGTGTCGGAAGCAAAGCGTGCCGAGATCATAGAGCACGTGAAGGCTTTCTCGCCCGCGTATGAGGACTGACCAGAGCTTGAGAAATCTGCGTGTGTGCGTCAGTGGTTACTCTAGACTGCGGTTGGCCCTCTGCGCCGGCCGCAGAGTCATTTCTAAGGAGCTCGAATGCATGCACGCCTCGAAGCCGTCTATGAAGAGGCGCTGAAGCGGAACCCGACCCAGCCTGAATTCCAGCAGGCTGTTCGCGAGGTCATTGAAAGCCTCGAACCCCTTCTGCTCAGCCGTCAGGACTATCACGAGGCAGCGATTCTTGAGCGCATCATCGAGCCGGAACGGCAGATCATGTTCCGAGTGGCATGGCAGGACGACCAGAATCGAGTGCGCGTCAATCGCGGTTACCGGATCCAATTCAACTCCACGCTGGGGCCCTATAAGGGTGGCCTGCGGTTCCATCCGTCGGTGACGCTCTCGGTCATCAAATTTCTTGGTTTTGAACAGATCTTTAAAAATGCTCTGACCGGACAAGGCATCGGCGGGGGCAAGGGCGGTTCCGATTTCGACCCGCACGGCAAGTCCGACGGCGAAGTGATGCGGTTCTGCCAGGCTTTCATGATGGAGCTTTCGCGCCACATCGGCGCCGACGTCGACGTGCCTGCCGGCGACACGGGGGTTGGTGCGCGCGAGATTGGCTATCTGTTTGGTCAGTACAAGCGCATCGCGAACCGTAACGAGGCAGGTGTGCTCACCGGTAAGCACGTGGGCTGGGGTGGTTCGCTCGGACGCACTGAGGCTACCGGCTATGGCCTCGTCATGTTCGTCAATAACATGCTCGCCGAGCGCGGAGAATCGGTGAAGGGTAAGACGGCGATCGTGTCCGGCTCGGGCAACGTGGCAACCTACGCAATTGAAAAGTTGCACGAGTTGGGCGGTAAGGCCGTGTCGATTTCCGATTCGAACGGCGCGGTCTACGATCCAGACGGTATTGATGTGGACCTGCTCAAGCAGATCAAGGAAGTCCGCCGTGGACGTGTTGCCGAGTACGCCGCCGAGCGTCCCAACGCTAAATTCCATGCGGGCAAGAAGGTCTGGGAGATCAAAGCGGACCTCGCCCTTCCATGCGCCACCCAGAATGAAGTCAATTCCAACGATATTCGTGCCATGCACAATAGTGGCGTCCAGCTCATCGCCGAAGGTGCAAATATGCCGCTTACACCGGGCGCCATCGACGTCGCGGAGAATTCGAAAATTCTTTACGCTCCTGGCAAGGCAGCAAACGCCGGGGGAGTTGCAACCTCTGCCTTGGAAATGCAACAGAATGCGGCGCTCCAAGGGTGGTCATTCGAGGTTGTGGAAAAGAAACTTGAAGCGATCATGAGCGATATTCACTCCACGTGCCTGACCACGGCCGAGGAGCTCGGTGAACCGGGCAACTATTTGTTTGGGGCGAATGCCGCCGGT
>JAAYGH010000193.1 GCA_012727825.1 Trueperella sp. | reverse complement strand
GGCGGACGCAAAGCTTGCTTCGTTGGCATCGCCAGCCGAACATCTTGAAGATTTAGAGATCGCGGTGAGCAGCGCGCGTGCTCAACTCATCACGCAAGGTAACAAACTGACCACGTGGCGCCGCTCAGCTGCTGACGAGTTGGCCACTCGTGTGACGCGCGAACTTCACAGTCTGGCCATGAAAGACGCCACATTTACAGTGAGTATCGAGCCACTGGGCGAGCCCTCAAGTCACGGCCTCGACGACGTCGGATTCCTGCTCGCGGCCCATCGTGGCTCGCCACATTTGCCGCTCACAACATCCGCCTCGGGTGGAGAAATGTCCCGGATCATGCTTGCCATCGAAACCACGCTCAATGCAAATCCGCTCCCTGATCACACGTTTATTTTTGATGAGGTGGACGCCGGGATCGGCGGAAAGACAGCCCTTTCTGTGGGTGAGCGACTCGCTCGCGTCGCGAAGGCCAGTCAGGTTCTCACGGTCACCCATCTCGCTCAGGTGGCGGCGTACGCAGACGAACACGTCGTCGTCGAAAAGAAGAGCGAGGGCAGCACCACGTCAACCGACGTGACGGTGGTCGACGGCGAGGATCGCGTGGCTGAACTGGCGCGAATGTTGTCTGGACACGAGGATTCCGTGGCGGCACGCACGCACGCGGCTGAACTGATTCGCGCCGCTGTTGTGTCATGATAAATGAATGGTATTTAATCGCCGACGCCGTGATGTGAAAATCTCTGCGGACGAGCTCGGAGGAGTCGCCCGCGTCGATTCACGCACGAAGAACCTCGTCAAAAGGCTCAAGCCGGGCGAGGTCGCCGTGATTGATCATGAGGATATCGATCGCGTGGCAGCAGAAAGCCTCGTGGAGAGTAAACCTGTCGCGGTGTTGAATGCCGCAAAATCGACGTCAGGTCGCTATCCAAATCTTGGCCCCCAAATTCTCGTGGAGGCAGGCATTCCGGTCGTAGACAATCTGGGGTCGGGCATCATGGACGTGCGTGATGGACACACCCTGAAGGTCACCCAAAATGGCGAAGTCTTCCGCGGTGAAACGCTTATTAGCCAGGGCACCTTCCAAACGCTGGAAACAATCGCAGAAGACCTCACGGCGGCCAAAGCCGGCATGACAGTCCAGCTCAAAGCGTTCGCTAACAACACGATGGAGTACCTCGAGAAAGAACAAGAACTCATCCTCGACGGTGCGGGTCTGCCCGACGTCGACACAGAATTCGAAGGGCGCCACGCACTTATCGTGGTGCGCGGCCACCAATATCAAGAGGATTTGCGCACGCTCGGTCCGTACATTCGCGAGTATCGTCCGGTCATGGTGGGTGTCGATGGTGGGGCCGATGCAATCATCAAGGCGGGATACACCGTGGACGTCGTGATCGGCGATATGGATTCCGTGTCCGATGAGGCCCTGCGCTCTGGCGCTGAAGTTGTTGTCCACGCATACCGCGATGGCAGTGCGCCCGGGTGCAAGCGCGTTGAAGATCTAGGCGTTGAGCACAAGATCTTTCCAGCGACCGGCACGTCTGAAGATATCGCAATGCTTCTTGCTGATGGGCGTGGCGCCGAAATGATCGTCGCGGTAGGGACCCACTCAAATCTCATTGACTTCCTCGACAAGGGCCGGCGTGGTATGGCCTCGACCTTCTTGACAAGGCTTCAAGTTGGCTCAAAACTGGTAGACGCACGAGGTGTTTCGCGCCTGTACCGCTCTCGAATTTCGAGCTGGCAGATCGCGTTCCTGCTCATTGCCGGTTTACTCGGTGTTTTCGCCGCCATTTCCGCCACGGAAGTGGGTCAAATTTCGTTCGATCTTGTGCGCGTGTGGTGGTCGGATTTCGCACTGTGGTTTAAGAATTTATTTTAAGGTGTCATCGTGGTTGATTTTAGGTATCACTTAGTCTCACTCATTTCCGTGTTCTTTGCGCTGGCGATCGGAATCATTCTCGGTGCCGGGCCGTTGCAGAACTCGATCGGTAACGTGCTCCAAAGTCAGGTCTCGGACCTGCGGACCTCCAACGAGGAGCTCAAGGCGAACAATGCCGAACTCGAGGAATCGATGGCCCTGCAAGAGCAGGCGTTCGACGAGGTTGCGCCCACACTGATCGGCGAAACGTTAACTGGTCAGAACGTGGCTATAGTGGTGCTTCCCGGAGTGCCCGACACCGAGGTGACCGCCACTCGCGCGCGCCTCGAAGAAGCTGGTGCAACCGTTACTGGCCTCGCGGAGATCAACGAGACGTGGACTCTTGCGTCGCAAAATTCCTTCCGCACAACATTTGCCGACCAGATTTCGGTCTACGTCCCAACTGCGGAGGATGGTGCAGACACGAATCAGATTCTTGCGCTGGCTCTCAACAGCCTCGTCCGTGACGGCGTGAGTGTCCATGACACGCTGGTCGGACTCATGACGGGCACTGACACGCCGATGATGACCGTCGAGGGCCTTGCTGAAGCGTCGACCGCGGTCGTCGTATTGGCGCCCAACGTCGAACCTTCTACTGACGAGACGCCCGATCCGGATGCGGAGGCTCAGCAGCAGTACACGACGACGACGTACACGGCCTTGGTGACGGAGCTCGGCACACGCGGAGCTACCGTTGCTGCGGGCGCAGCTGACTCGGATGGCGACGTCGTGCGGACGCTCCGCGATAGCGCAACCGAAGTGTCCACAGTGGACTCCATCGATTTGAACATTGGCCAAATTAACATCCCAATCGCCGTGGCGACCGAGCTTAATAACGGACTCGTCCACCTCGGTCTCGATGCGGGAGCGCAGCGGGTCCTCGGTGAGAGAACTGAGGCGACCGCAATTATCCCAGGGCCTATCGAAGGGCCAGTCGACACACCAGAGGAAGACCAAGAAGAGCCTGCTGACGAGCCGGCACCTGAAGATTCTGAGGGATGATGAGTGCGATTGTCGCTGTGGCCGGATCGATTGTGGCCCAGCTAGCGTCTTCCCGCGTCCCTGCACCTTCATGGGAGCGAACGAACTTTTCGGGACACACCACGTCGTTGACGGGTGGAATCGACGTCCTCACCGGACTCATTGCCGGTAGTGCCTTGGCAGGGCGTCAGGGAGCTGCAGCTATCGTTGCCTCGTTAACCGCCGGTGTTGGCGGCTACGTCGACGACCACCTCGAAGATCGTTTTCCCGCGACCGGCAAGGGTTTTAAGGGGCACTTGGGCGCGCTCAAGGAGGGCCGACTCTCCTCGGGCATCGTGAAAATCGCTGCGACAGGGGCGGGGTCTATTCTCGCAGCCAGCACGCTCCAGAGCTCGCGCCGTAGAGGTCCGGCAGAAGTTGTCGTCGATGCGGCACTCATTTCGTTGACCGCCAACCTCATGAACTTGCTGGATCTGCGACCCGGTCGCGCGCGCAAGGCAGCACTGGCACTTGCGGCGATCCCGGCGGTAGCTGGATCGGGGATAGCTCGAGTAAACATCGGTGCGGCGTCAGGCGGGATGGCAGCAGATCTAAGTGGGCGAACGATGCTTGGAGATCTTGGCGCCAACGCGCTCGGCGCGCACCTTGGCGTCGTCTTTGCTACGTACCCAATGAAAGTGAAGGCCGGAATTTTCGTGGCTCTCGTTGCGCTTAACGCGGCCTCAGAAAAGGTCTCGTTCTCTCAGGTGATCGAAAGGACCACGGTTCTTCGACAGTTAGACATGC
>JAAYGH010000192.1 GCA_012727825.1 Trueperella sp. | reverse complement strand
TCTTTCGTCTTCGTTCTCAACCGTGGTGGTCGCTTTGAAGGCCACGGCGAAGACCGCGCAAATGGGTACGACGCCGACAATCCAGAATGGCTGAAGTACCGCTACGAAGGCCTGTGCCAGTTCTACGAGCCGCGCGTGTCTGCTGCGAAAGATCCGATCACTGGCGAGTTCTTCGATGGCATGGCACGGTTGCGTGAAATTACACGAGCAGACGGCTCGCCGATTCCCGGACCAGATGAGGGCTATCCACTGAAGATGATTTCGTGGAAGGCACGGACGCAAGGAACGCACCGTACGGTTAACGCCGCGTGGCTTCGCGAACTGCGTCCATCCAATTACCTCCATATCAACACCGTCGATGCCAATGCGCGCGGCATTGAAAATGGCGATAGTGTCCGGCTGAAGTCACCTGCCGGCGAGATCAACGCCATCGCGATGGTGACGGAAGGAATCCGGCCTGGCGTTGTCGGCGCAGATGCCACGATGGGTCACACCCAATACGGTTCCAAGCCGTACGAGTTGGACGGTGAAGTTGTGTCGCCGCCAAAGAAGTACGGCCACGGCGATTCCGTCCAGGAGATCGTTCCGGGCAAAGAAAAGCTCGGCTACGCCGGACCTCGCGACGCCGGCTTCGGTGTCAATGAACTCCTCGTTGGCGAGGACTTCATCGGCGGCGGAGGCATGTCGGATCCACTCGGCGGTGGAGCTGCGCAACTCGATACGTGGATTGAGCTCGAGAAGGTCTAATGACCGACGAGCACTCCCTGCCTGACGCCCAGCTGGCGATGTCTCAACACGAGACGTCAACGGCTGGGCGTCAGGGTTCCTCGTATTCGCCGGTCGGTATTGCACAGACACTCGCTGCAGGTGAGCCCCTCCGGTGCGACATGGCAGACCCTGATGCAAGCTCGGCGCGCGTCGCTGTGGAATGCTTTTCGCGTGTGGATGCCGAGGTCATCGCGGCGGGGGCGTTAATCAGTGGCGGTGCCCGGCTCGAGACCGCCGATTGCGCAACCTGTCTAAAACTCAACCCGTCCGTCGTCGCTGTCTTCAAAGACTCACGAAATTTCGTTCGCGAAACCGACGAACGTAGCACCATCACGATCGAAAACGTGGGGTTTGCGAGTGGTGACGGGGCGGAGGGCTCACGAAAGCCACGTACATCACGCTCACGATGGAAATTCGCGAACCGCACACCTGCTGAGCGACCAGAACCCGCACTATCGCGCCGAAGTTTGTTCCTGATGGGTTTCACCAAGAGGGACGGCGAGGACCGAGATAAGCGCGAGACCGGTTTAGCTGACAGACTTTCGGACATCAGGCTGGGAGCCTCTGCCCGCGAGGTGTACCTGGCATCCCACCCTGATCCGGTGTTACCCTCCGTCGTCGTGACGGGCACGTGTACTGCGTGTGCCGTATGTGTACAGATCTGCCCTGCTGGCGCCTTGGCGCTGGAAGGTGAGGATCTTACCCTTAACCCGGAGCGCTGCATCGAATGCTCCAAATGTGTGACGATGTGTCCCGAAAAAGTTCTCGCAATCCAACCCCGACATCGAGGCCGAGACGCCCGCGTGATTGCGAACATCCCGCATCGGCAATGCACGACGTGCGGTCGCCCGCTGGGACCACAGGAACACGGCGTCTGCCATAACTGCACGACGCTCGGAACACTCACGAGCGGAATTTGGGACATGTATGAGGAGAAGTAGTGAACGCTAAGAACCAGATGAATACCGCTGGCACACCCGAGCAGACTGATCAAAAGACCTTCGACCTGATGGCTAATATGGCACAGGACCGTGCTTATATGTGGGAAATTTGCGCCAGAATCCTCGAGCGTCCCACGGCCGACTTCGTGAATGCGTTGCGAGAAGACGCAATCGCGCCCGAAATTCGCCAGGCTACGGATTGGCTAGGCGATGATTTCGAGGCAAAGGACGTTATCGGAGCTCTTGGAGCATTTGCCGGACGTTCCAACAGGTTCTCCGCAG
>JAAYGH010000191.1 GCA_012727825.1 Trueperella sp. | reverse complement strand
GCACACGACCTCGCACCTCGAGGTCAATTTTGCGCGCTCTGGGGTTGATCCTTCTCGGATTCCTGTTGACCGCCGGGAGCGCAGCGACGGTCATGTATGCCAACCTGCAGGGTAACTTGACCCAGCATGAGCTTGATGAATACGTGCCGGATGATGAACGCCCCGTGACCGCACCTCCCGAGGATGGTTCAAGCGGCAAGGCTCTGAACATTTTAGTTATCGGATCCGATGTTCGCGAAGGCGCCTCAGACATCGACGGAGCTGGCGCAGCCAGTGAAGTGACCGGCATGCGCTCTGATACGACCATGATCGTTCACGTGTCAGCCAACCGCCGCAGGGCGGACGTGATTTCAATACCGCGTGACACCCTTGTTGAGATCCCCTCGTGCCGGCTCCCCGACGGAAGTCGCACCAGCGCTGAGGATAGTGGCATGTTCAATTCAGCCTTCCAACACGGCGGCCAGACTGGCGACGTCGGGGCGGCGGCAGCATGCACGATCCGCACCGTCGAAAACCTGACCGGCATCTATATTGACGGATTCGCCGTCGTCGACTTTGCCTCATTCCAAGACATCGTCAACACCTTGGGCGGTGTGGATGTGTGCTTGGCTGAGCCAATTAATGACTCGGCTGCTGGACTCCAGCTCGACGCCGGTTGCCAAACCCTTGATGGCTCGCAGGCTCTTGGGCTTGCCCGTGCTCGTAAGTCACTCGGCGACGGCTCCGACATCGGGCGAATCGACCGCCAGCAGCAGATTGTCGAAGCAATTGTCGCCAAATCGCTCTCGCTCAATCTCGTGTCTGATCTTCCCTCTTTATACAAGGTCATCGAGGATCTCACTGCCAATGTAGAGACATCCACAAGCCTTGGTAGCATCACCGAACTGGGCGGGCTCGCCTATTCGTTGCGGAATCTATCCCTCGAGGACATCACCATGATCACGATGCCGTGGGAGCCTGCAGGAGCACGGGTTCTCCCAGCTCCCGAGGCCGAGGACGTGTGGGAGGCGATCATTCACGATCGACCCATGCCCAAACTGGAATCACAAACGTCCGGCACCAGCCTTATTATTGAAGGTTCTGAAACCGAAATTCAGCAATTCCGTGACGCCGTTGGCGGCGGCGTGCTTCTGGAGGATTAATGACCCAGCCACCATCATTTGAACCGCGTCGGCGTGGTAAGCGCCCCACGCCCGATGGCGCCTCAGCGGTGGGGCGACCGGGCGAGAACGAACGGCGCGCCTCTTCAGGCCAGCGCAGCAGCGATGCTGATTCGCGCAACAGTGACACGACCTCCCGTCAGGGACCAACCCCTCCAGTTCGCCGCTCGGCATTCAGCAATCGAACCGGTGAAAGACCTCAGTACCGCGATGGTCAACAGCGAAGCGACAGGGGTGCTCCCCCGATGGATCAAACTCAGGTTCAACGCACGCACGCCGGCGCAAACGTCCCACCACCGTCGTATCCCCCTGCCGCCCAAGCCGGAGCCCAAGCCGGAGCCCACGCCTCCCAGCCCGCGCCCCAGCCCGGCAGGCCGCCAGTTCAACCACGCCCCGGAGGCGCTCACGGCCCCGCTCCGCAGCGCCCATCGAAACCAAAGCGGCGGCGTTCGCTGGGGAAAACGCTTCTCAGCCTTCTTCTCGTATTCGTCATCGTCCTCGGGGCCTGGGCAGGATACCTGTACGCCTACGGCAATGGCAGGCTAGACAAGGTTGACGCGCTTTCGGGCGCCACGCCCACACCCGGCACCACATTTCTCATCGTGGGCTCGGATGAACGTGGCGAGGATGTGGACAGTCCCGTCGAAGGCGGGCGTGCAGACACGATCATGCTGCTGCACCAGCCCGACTCGGGACCCACAGCATTGGTGTCACTCCCGCGCGATACTCTCGTGACCTACCCTGGCACCCAGAACCGGGGCAAGCTCAATGGCACATATTCCTACGGCGGGCCTGAATACTTGGTGCTCACGGTCGAAGAGCTGACCGGGCTGACGATCGACAGCTACATTGAGATCGGTATGGACGGCGTCAAAGACTTGACGAACGCCGTGGGAGGTATCGAGCTCTGCCTTGATTACGACGTGTCCGATTCCTTCTCGGGTCTCGAGTGGACGGCCGGCTGTCACCGCGTCGAAGGCGACATGGCACTCGCGTTTTCGCGCATGCGCTACTCCGATCCGCTGGGTGACATCGGCCGAAATAATCGGCAACGGCAGGTCGTCTCAGCGATCATCAGCGAAGCACTCTCTCCCGGCACGCTCCTCAACCCGATTGCCCAACGCAACCTCGTGGGCAGTACCGCAGACGTACTCACGGTGAACGAAGGAGGCTCGCTCCTGACGGTAGGCCGCGCCGGTCTTGCACTACGATCCGCCATGGGACCTGGAGGCCTGATGGGCGCCCCGCCCATCCAATCACTCAACCACCCTGGTCCAGGCGGCTCGTCGACGGTTCTCCTTGCCCCCGAGGCTGACCAATTCTGGATTGATCTGCGCGACGGCAAT
>JAAYGH010000190.1 GCA_012727825.1 Trueperella sp. | reverse complement strand
TTCGCGTAACTTTCGATGACGCGCCCGATCACATTGATCTCACGGCCAGGTTTGACCGCCTTGATGCCGCGCATCATCGCGGTGTAGGTGCGTTCGCACAGTAATTTAGACTCGTCGTCGACCTCACCCACGTAGAACATTGCGTTGGTATCGCCGTGTACTCCGCCGATGTAGGCGGTGACGTCAAGATTGACGATGTCACCTTCCTCAAGCGGACGGTCATCGGGAATGCCGTGGCAGATGACCTCATTGATCGATGTGCAGATCGACTTCGGGAAGCCCATATATTCGAGAGACGAGGGGTAGGCGCCCTTGGAAATCATGTATTCGTGTGCGATTGCGTCGATCTCATAGGTCGTGACGCCCGGTTTAATGGCAGCGCCGGCGAGGTACATGGCGTCGGCGGCGATGGTGCCAGCCACGCGTATCTTTTCAATGATCTCGGGGGATTTGATCTCGGAGGCGGTTACGACCTCTGGGCCGTCATGGAACAAATACTCCGGACGTTCGATGTGTGTGGGAACGGTTCGCAGGGGCGACACGTTGCCTGGTTGAAGGTTTCCTAGTGGAGCGCGATCTGCTTGCATGGCGATAAGCTTAGCAAGCGTAACGCTGAGGTCTAATCGCAGACATAGGAGAAGACATGTCTTTCTGGTACAACATTCACACTGGCGAGGTGGCCGAATCGACGGATCCACCTTTTGACGCCTCCGAACGTATGGGGCCTTACGACACGGCAGACGCAGCAAAGAACGCCTATCTCGTGGCCGCCGTCCGCAATGTTGAGGCCGACATTTACGAGAAGATGTGGAAGATGGAGGAAGAAGATGATTTCGACCGCGAGCAGCGCGAGTGGAAAGAATCTTGGGACGAATAACAAATTCCATGCGGTGAGCGAAGCCGGGCTGAACAGCGTCGACGCCACTGATAGGCTGGTCCGCGCGGTGGGCACCTCAAGCTCGGCGCGCTGTTGAATTCTTCCGAGGAGTAAATGAGTGCGACTTATTCTTGTTCGCCACGGCCAGACCTACAACAATGCATCCAACACGATCGACACGATCTATCCGGGTGCGGTGCTGACGGAGGAGGGCTGGACGCAGGCGAACGACGTCGTCGGCACTCTTCTTGGTTTCGAGCCCGGCGCCGTGTGGGCGTCCAACCTCACACGTACCCAGCAAACCGCTACCCCGCTTGCTACGCGACTCGGACTGGACATCAACGTCCACGACGGCTTCAGAGAAATCGAGGCCGGAACGTTTGAGGGCGGTACCTCAGATGCCCACTACCGCGGTTATTCGGAGATCATCGTCGACTGGATTCAGGGCTACATGGATGCGGTATTGGGCGCAGATCCAGCAGTGACCGGTACGACGGTGCTTGAACGGTTCGACGACGCCGTCCGGGCGGCTGAGGGTCAAGGCGCGGCAACCGTCGTTGTGTTCGCACACGCCGCCGTCATCTCGTTCTGGGTTGGGATGCGTGGGGGAGTGACCGTGGAGAAGGAAGACTTCATCCCGCTGGCAAACACCGGCATTGTGGCGCTGAGTGGCTCGCTGGACGAGGGATATCACCTCGAATCGTGGATGCACGTCAATCACAAACTGCCCGACGATGGTCCGATGAAAGAGCTCGCCGAAGAAATTTCCGACGAACTCTAGCGTTCGATGCTCACAGGTTATGCGCGAACAACGGTGTGACCAGCTTCAATCAAGGTGTCGGTGTATTCTTCAGGCAGGCGAGCATCGGCAACGATGACGTCGAAATCTGTGAGGTCTCCAACCTTAAACAGGCCTGAGCGTTCCAATTTGGACGAATCGATTGCCAGGATACAAAATCGTGACGACGCCAGCATGGCACGCTTGACCTGCGCCATGGCTTGCGACGGATGATAATGATGGTCGAGATCGACGGCGGTGGCT
>JAAYGH010000189.1 GCA_012727825.1 Trueperella sp. | reverse complement strand
TAGCGTCGGCCTTCAGCCCATTCATCGGTCTGCTCAGCAAGGACTGCGCCGACCAGACGGATGATCGCATCACGGTTGGGGAAGATCCCCACTGAATCGGTACGACGACGGATTTCTCTGTTCAGGCGTTCGTTGGGGTTGTTGGACCAGATCTGGGTCCACACCGCGGTTGGAAATCCAGTGAAGGCAAGGATATCGGCACGTGCGGCGTCCAGATGATCATGAGCATCAGGCAGCTTGTCGCCGACGTAGTCTAAGAGCCGGTCGAACTGGGCATGAACACTGGCGGCGTCGGGCTGGTCGTAGACCGAGTGCAGCATCGCTTTGACTGCCGGCCAGTAGCTCTTGGGGCACACGCTCATCAGGTTCGCCGCATAATGGGTCCGGCACCGCTGCCACGAAGCTCCAGGCAGGTTTGCCGCGACCGCCTCGATCAGGCCCGGGTGAGCATCGGAGGTCACCAGTTGGACCCCGCTCAGGCCGCGTGCGACGAGGTCGGCGAAGAAGCTGGTCCACGCGGCCCCGGTCTCACTGGTTGCGACCCGCAGGCCGAGAACTTCCCTGCGCCCGTCGGCATTAACACCGGTGGCGATGAGGACGACCGCGTTGATCACCCGCCCGCCCTCACGGACCTTCATGGTCAGCGCATCAGCAGCAACGAAGGTGAAGGGACCGGCCTCATCAAGGGGGCGGTGACGGAACTGATCCACGTGTTCGTCAAGCTCGGTGGCCATGCGTGAGACCTGTGATTTCGATAAAGAATGGATGCCCAAGGTCTTGACGAGTTTATCCATCCGCCGCGTGGAGACTCCGGCGAGGTAGCAGTCGGCCACGACGGTGATCAACGCCGACTCGGCCCGTTTTCTGCGCTCGAGCAGCCAGTTGGGAAAATATGTGCCCGAGCGCAGTTTTGGGACAGCAACATCCACTGTGCCGACCCGGGTATCTAGGGGCCGGTGGCGGTAACCGTTGCGCTGGGTGAGCCGGTCGGGACTGGGTTTGCCCCACTCCGCCCCGACCACGGCATCGGCGTCTGCTAAGAGCAGAGCATTGATCACGGTTTGGAGCAGATCTCGCATGAGATCTGGAGATGCTTCGGCCAGGGCTTCACTGAGCAGACCTGCAGGGTCGATAATATGAGGAGCGGTCACCGTGGCGATGCCCTTTCGAGTGAGAAGTAGAAGGCTTTCTCGAAGGACTCCGACGGTGACCGCGCTCGTGTCAGCAACGACGCACACGACCACCATCGGGCTACACCACTCTAACGGGCACCACTCTGCTTTAGCTTTGATGCCATGGGGCCCGCAAGATTTGCTACAGGCCCACGAGAGTCATGCGTCAGCTGAGCTTCAGCATGACCTTGGAGGAGCCTGTCGACCGGTCGGCAGCTGTCTCGAAAGCCTCGAGCGCGTCGTCGATAGAAAACTCATGTGTCATCACAGGGGAGATGTCGAATCCTTCGGCCATCATGTGCACGGCGTCGGTGATCTCGTCGTCAAAACGATAGGAGCCTAGGTAGTTGATTTCACGGGTCACTATGTTGCCGAGAAGCGCTGTGATCTCACTACCAGGAAGATTCCCGACCTGAACCACCGTTCCGCCACGTTGCGTAGCAGCAAGAACGCTGCCGATAGCCGCGGAGGCGCCCGACGCCTCAAACGCAATCTCGACGTCTTGGGGGAGTCCTTCGCCCGCCGACAAGTTGACGAGTTCGTCCGCGCCCAGCTCTTTAGCAACCCTGAGTGCACCCTCGGACAAATCTGACACAAAGATTTGTCCTGCACCGCGGAACTTCAGAGCCGCGACTGTCAATGCGCCAATCGGACCAGCGCCATTGACCAGCACGGTTCGCCCTGCAACATCGCCAGCACGATTAACCGCGTGGAGAGCAACGCCGAGTGGCTCGGCAACAGCGCCTTCCTTCGTCGTGAGATTGTCAGGGAGAAGCCGGAGCTGATCCACTCGCGCCGTGCGAAACTCCGAGAATCCGCCCTGTTCATGTGGAAGAAACGCGCCGGATCCAAAGTACCGAACTTCTGGCCACAGGTTTGTCCGACCAGCCGTGGACTCTGGCATCGTATGATTTCCCACGAGTGTCGCGGGATGAATGGTGACGGCTACGCCTTCCTCGACGCCAGTCACATCAGCGCCGAGCTTAGCGACGCGACCAGCAACTTCGTGACCAAGGATCAATGGCTCGCGTAGGATCGCCGTGCCGGATGCGCCATTCTTCCAGTATGAGATGTCGGAACCACATATTCCGCCCCATTCCATGGCGATGAGGACTTCACCTGTCGCGGGTTCCGGAATTGAAATCTCGTCAACCCGGAGATCGTTCGCCCCATGGGCGACTACTGCTTTCATTGTATAAACCTTTCTAAGTGGTAGAACAC
>JAAYGH010000188.1 GCA_012727825.1 Trueperella sp. | reverse complement strand
GTCGTGTCGGGTGTCGGCTCTGCCTCTTCCGACGACGACGTGCAGGCGCCCAGCGCCAGCGTCACGGCTATTGCGGAGATGAATTTTTTCGACATGGGGACCTCCTCGGGATAAGTGACCATTCTAACAAATGCCCCCTACGCCAGTCGATAGTCAATTTTATGCGTTCAGATTCGCCCTCGAGGAGGTGTGCCCCGTGTGACCCGGTGGAAACGAATCCATGGGTAGGATTAGCCCGTGAAGAAGATTCGAATTGCGTTAATTTACGGTGGTACATCGGGCGAGCATGCAATCTCGCGAGTCACGGCGGGCGGTGTGATGCGCGCGCTCGATCCAGAGCGATACGAGATCCTTTCGATTGGTATCCGTCCTGATGGCACGTGGGTGCCGGGCGAAACCGATCCGTCCATGATGGGCATGGAGCGCGGACTTGCTGAGGTTCCTGAGTCAGATCGCCGGATTGTTCTCCCCGCCGGCAACGGCAGGCAACCGCTCCTTGATATTGCGGCAGACGGCTCCGACGTCCGCACACTCGGCCCGATCGACGTCGCCTTCCCAGTGCTTCACGGTCCCTTTGGCGAAGACGGCACGATTCAGGGCCTGTTCGAGATGGCGAACATCCCGTACGTGGGCTGTGGTGTACTCGCGTCGTCGGCTGGCATGGACAAGGACATGATGAAGAAGGTCCTTGTCAGCGCAGGCTTGCCGGTCGGGCCGTACGTGGGGGTCACCGCTCGACGTTGGCGGACCGATCAGGAACGCGTGCTTTCCGAAGTGTCCGAGCTTCACTTCCCGGTGTATGTGAAACCCGCCAGAGCCGGTTCGTCGCTTGGTATTTCTCGCGTCGAGTCGATTGAGGGCGTTCCGGCCGCCGTCGCCGAAGCCCACAAGCACGATCCCAAGATCGTCATTGAGCAAGGCATATCCGGTCGCGAAATTGAGGTGGCGGTGCTCGGAGGCGTCGGTGACGAACCGGCGCGCGCGTCGCTCCCAGGCGAAGTCCTTCTCGAAACACCCGCCGGTGGGTTTTATGATTGGGAATCCAAGTATGTGTCGACTGACGGCCTCACGATGTCCGTCCCCGCAGATATCGACGACGACGTGTCGGCCACCGTCCGAGAGCTTGCCGTTCGCGCGTTTGACGCCTTCGAGTGCGAGGGCCTTACGCGAGTGGATTTCTTTGTGGCTGATTCGGGGGAGATTCTCATCAACGAGATCAACACCATGCCTGGATTCACTCCATTTTCGATGTACCCCACGATGTGGGAGGCCTCCGGTTTGTCGTATAACGACTTGATCGACGAACTTGTGAGCCTCGCTGTGGAGCGTCCTCGAGGTCTGCGCTAGGTAGCAAAAGTGCGCCGTGACCCGCCACACACCCCATGCGGTTGAAAGTTCAACAGTTAAACTTTAGAATGGTTCCAGAAAGCGGAATACCCCTCCGCCCTACATCAAGCTATTGGAAGGTTTATTTATGAAGATTGCATACGTCGTCGGATCGCTTGCGAAGGAATCCATCAACCGGGCCCTTGCTGAGGCAATCGTTGAACTCGCGCCCGAGGGTGTCGAGATGGTCGAGGCGGAAATCGCTGACCTCCCACTGTTCAACCGCGATAACGAAAATAACTTCCCTGAGCCGGCTCGCAAGTTCAAGGATCTCCTGACCGAGGCAGACGGTGTTCTTTTCATTACGCCGGAGCACAACCGCTCGTACTCGGCACCCATCCATAACGCCGTTGAGTGGTCATCTCGCCCGTACGGCGAGTGGGCGCTTGCAGGCAAGCCGGTCGCAACCGCTGGTCAGTCCCCGTCGGGTCTTGGTACCGCGGTTGGCCAGGCACAGCTGCGTCAGTCATTGCTCTTCATGGGTCCGAAACTCATGAGCCAGCCTGAAGCGTACATCGACGGCACCAAGACCGGTGTCCTCGAAGACGGTAAGATTACGAACGAAGATTCGCGCGCTGTCATTAAGCAGTTCATCGAAGCGTTCGTGCAGTTCGTCGCTGACAACAAATAACACTTACGAACGAATCGGTCGGAAGCGAGGGGTGAGTTCACTTCCGGGGCGTACCGACTCGTTCACTTGAAAAAACGCCTCAGTCCTCGGTCGTCTCCGACACATCTGGCATGATGGTGAGCATGCTGATTTCGGACATGACCGAGGACACTCTTTTGTCCACATTTCTGCCCCTGCTGCCGCCTAGTTCGGCAAGTGTTCCTACCGGCGATGATTGCGCCGTGCTGGACATGCAGGGGCAGACTGCTGTTTCTACCGACATGCTCGTAGAGGGGCGACACTTTCGACGAGACTGGTCGAGTGGCGCCGACGTCGGTTTTCGTGCTGCGATGCAGAATTTTTCCGACGCCGTCGCGATGGGATCCAAACCACGCTCGCTGGTGATTTCTCTTGGCTTGCCAGGGGACCTTGAGACGGCGTGGTTGGCGGATTTTGCCCGCGGGCTGAGCGAGGCCTGCACACCGCTTGGTGTTGGCGTTGATGGTGGAGATTTGGTTGGGGCAGACCAGATTGTGGTGGCGGTGACCGTCCTTGGCGACATGCAGGGCCGTTCTCCGGTGTTGCGCGGCGGCGCTCAAATTGGCGACCGCGTGATCCACGCCGGAAACCTCGGGCACGGCGCCGCGGGCTACGAAATTTTGAAGGCTGGGGTAGAGATCGACGCCGCCCTTGCACCTCTCGTCGATGATTTTCGCCGTCCTCAGCCTCCGCTTCGGCAGGCGTTGGTCGCCGCCGAATCAGGTGTGCTGACCGCGATGATGGATGTCTCAGACGGCCTGATTCGCGACGCGCGCAGGCTTGCGAAGGCCTCGGGCGTGTGGGTGAATTTCGAAGGTAAGAACCTGCAGCCACGGTTGCGGGATTTGGCGATTGCTGCTGGCAGACTGCGCGCCGACCGTCGAGAGTGGTTATACACCGGGGGAGAGGATCATGGGTTTCTCGCGACGATTCGCCCGGGCACACCCCTCCCAGCGGATTTCACCGACATTGGTGAAGTCATGGGCGCATCCATGGGTGGTCGGGTGACTCTCGAAGGTATGGAGGTGGCAGGCCAAGGCGGCTGGGACCACTTCGGCGAGGCCTAGTGCAACAACCCGGAGCTGGTTAGGCCGGGAGCTGGTCAAACCCGGAGCGGGTTAAGCCGGTCGGGATTATCAGGACGGCCGGTCAGGGTTTGCGAAAACTATGCGCGATCGTCGTCGTGATCCCGCGAGATTTTTGCCTCGATCAACCGAGCTACGGAGTTTTCAATGTTGGGTAGCTGCCACGTGCAGACTCCGAGGACACCTGCCGAGGCGATCGGAGCGGCAATCGGATACCCGATTTCCTTGAGCCAGGCAATGTCATTGTCGGAATCGCCCACACCCAGTCCTGTATCAGCCGTGAGGCCTCGCGCAACGAGGGACTTTTCGATGCCCTCCCATTTGGTTACGCCTGTGACGGGGATATCCACGAAATTTGAATGGGACTGGACCGTGTCGGGGAACTGGTCGAGAATTTCTGGCAGAAGTTGGTCCACCTGGGCCGGATCGGAGGCAGCAAGTGAGATTTTGGTGAGCTTGTTCCTGTCGAGGCCCTCGAGGGAACGCATGCCTCTGCCCTCGGATGCATTTTCATTAACCTCAAGAGTGCCAGTGGCAGCGAGTGCCTCGCGATCCGCGTAGAAATCCAACTCGTCAAAGTAGAACGGAACGAGCCCGGTGCGTTCAGCAAGTGCCGATACCGCTTCAACTTGTTCGGTCGGCATGTAGTGGGTCGACACGATGTCATTGCCGTTCCACACCACTCCACCACCTGCGGCGATGACCCATGCGTGGATGCCGGCGCGTTTCACAAGGTTCGCGCCACCGTTCAGGATTCGGCCGGTTGCAAGTGTGATTGGCACGCCGGCGGCATCGAGGTGGCGTAGGGCGTCGATCGTCGCATCGGTAACGATCGAGCTTTCGTCGGTGAGAGTTCCGTCGATGTCAAAGATCGCGTGTGTGATCGTACCAGCGGGCCAGGGGAGATTATGAAAATCAATTTCAGGTTTCGTAGTCATCAACATCAGTCTACCTTGCCTCCCGTCTGCGCCACGTGCTTCGCATTGCCCCTTCGCGCACTCGCGCATCAGCCACGTGCTTCGCATTGCCCCTTCGCGCACCAGAAGGGGCTTAAATGCGGTATTTAGGTGCATCGTGATGCACTAAGGGGCAATGTGAGCGGGTTGGGCGGGTTGGGCGTGCTGGGTGGGCAATGCGGGCGTGGTGGGCGTGGCGGGCGGGCGGG
>JAAYGH010000187.1 GCA_012727825.1 Trueperella sp. | reverse complement strand
GAGCGCGTACAGCTCAGTGGTGCTGTACTCGTACTGGATGTATTACGGCGTCGGTGTGGGGCGCCAGCTTGCGGTCAACGAGTTTGACCGGGGGCCCACAACTCTGATGTCGCGAGCCCATCGTTACGATCTGGACGAAGGCGTAAATCCGTCCGGATATCTGGCGGCACGCCCATATTTTTCGCGCGTCATGAATCGGGTATGCGCGATTTCGGATACAGCTGCCAGCTTGTTGCCGCCGCATCGCTTTCCGCGCCAGGACAAGATCGTTGTGCGCCGCCTAGGAGTTCCCGAGCAGCCGGCGGTGGAGCGTCGTAGTCCGGAGAACTGGATCGTGTCATGTTCTGGTACCAGTCCGGTCAAGAGGCTCTCCCTCCTGATGGACGCTGTCGCAGAGGTCGATCGCCGTGGCACTCCGATTCGATGGACGCACATCGGTGGTGGCAACCCGGATGTACTCAATGATCTTATTTCCCGCGGAGCGCAGCTCAGCGAGCAGTCCTCGGTTGAGCTGCTTGGACAGCAACCCAGTGATTTCGTACGAACCTATCACCTTGATCCGGGCATCTGTGCGTTCGTTAACGTATCGAATAGTGAGGGTGTCCCGGTGACGATTATGGAGGCGCTGGCCAGCTCCCTCCCCGTCATTGCAACGGACGCGGGAGGCACATTTGAAATTGTGCACGACGGCGAGAACGGCACGCTCCTACCGCTGAATCCGAGCGCGCAAGAGATTGCAGACGCCATCGAGAAGCATTTTAAGATGGGCTCGGAAGCAGCGCGTGACCACGCCGCAAACGCTCGTCACACTTGGGCAACGATGTCCGATTCCGAGCAGCTATACACCGACTTTGCACGTGAGCTCAAGGAACGTCTAACGGCTCAACGTCAAAAGCGTTAGTCACTCGTTAGTTTCTCAGCGACTGTCCTTGCACGACTCTCCCACGTGTGCTCGTTACGCGACATGCTCGCCTCGCGCGTATACGCGCGTACGAGCTCAGGGGTAGCTTCCCAGCGGCCAAGGAGCTCATCGATCGCGTCTGCCGTGTACTCGATCGCCTCGCCGATACCCGCCGACGTGGCGAGCTTGCCCGCGTACGTGCCTGCCGTGGCCACCACAGCCTTGCCGTGGGCTTGATACTCGTAGAACTTCATCGGCACCGCAAAACCCCAGTAGTCGTCGGGCTCCACAAAAAGGACCCCTGCATTCGTCTCGTCGTAGAGCTGCCGGAGCCCCTCGCCAGATTCATGGCGGACGACGACGTTGTTCGGCAACGGCTCGTAGTCGGCGCGCACATTGTGCCAATTCGCTTCAGGCACGCACAGGGTAAGCGTGATGTTCGGATGCGCAGCCATCGCGGCGATCATGAGATGGAGCCGATAGTGGGGTCCAAGACCTCCGACGTAAAGCAACTTCAGAGGTTCAGGTTGCGCTGAATCAACAGGCTCAGAGCCAGGAGGAAGCTCGGATACTCGAGATAACTCCGGCAGGTATGAAGCCATCGGAATGGACGGTAAGAATACGTGAGCGCCAATCGACTCCAAGAGCTTCACGTCGTAGGTATACGCGGCCGTATACAACGATGCTTTGATTCCTCGCCGCGAGCCAGTCTTGTCGGAGAACTTCCAATAGACGTCGCGATAGAACTGACCGAGTGGGATGCCAGCCTTCTTGAGAAAACGGAAGATGCGTGTCTCTAAACCGGGCAGGATTCCGTCCTTGATCGGCGAAGCGAAGAGGTTGGGCTGGGTGGAGTTCTCTGAGTACGCGAACTCCGGCCTGACCCCTGCTCTCACGAGCGCACGTAGCTCCCGATAGGCGCGTGCGCGATCCTTGGGGCTACCGGACAGGTCGATAACCCTGTGGGTGGCGCGAAACGCTTCTCTCATCTTGCGCGGGCGAACCCGGCTTGCGGAGTTAGCCCGCGCAGGAATCTCAAACGGCGCATGGAACACCAT
>JAAYGH010000186.1 GCA_012727825.1 Trueperella sp. | reverse complement strand
GGAGATTCCTGAGCTTGGAAACAAGGATGGAATAATGACACGCATGAACGACTCTTCCCGCCCTTCTCAGCGGCGGTATTCATCTGAGGAGAAAGCAGCAGCAGTGCGGATGGTGCGAGCCTTACGCGCAGAGCTGGGGACAAAGACCGGCACCGTCAAAAGGGTTGCCGATCAACTCGGCTACGGACCAGAATCGGTGCGCACTTGGGTGCGCCAAGCCGACATTGATGACGGACAGGCCCCCGGCGTGAGCACTGATGAGGCCCGCCGCCTGGTCGAACTCGAACAGGAGAACCGTGAACTACGTCGGGCCAACGAGATCCTCAAAAGGGCAGCGTCTTTCTTCGGGGCGGAGCCGGGCCGCCAACACAAGAAATAGTGAACTTCATTGATGACAACAAGGACGACATCGTCGCCGGAAAGCGTCTTGGAGTCGAGTCCATCTGTACTGTGCTACAGGTGGCTCCAAGCACCTACTACGCCGCGAAGAAGCGGGGCCCGTCGGCCCGCTCGATCCGTGACGCAGAACTGATTACTCAGCTTCGTGACCTGTGGGAGGAGAACTACTGTGTCTACGGAGTGCGGAAACTGTGGAAGGCGGCCCGCCGAGCCGGTATCGATATCGGTCGCGATCAGACTGCGCGTCTGATGCAAGCTGCGGGGATTGAAGGGGTGCGGCGTTCGAAGAAAGTGCGCACGACTCAGCCCGATACTGGGGTTGCCCGGCACCCGGACCTGGTGGATCGTAACTTCACTGCTACGGCTCCGAACCAGCTGTGGGTCACCGATCTGACCTTCGTGGCTACCTGGGCTGGCGTGGCGTATGTCTGTTTCATCATCGATGCGTTCTCGCGCATGATCGTCGGCTGGCGGGTCGCCTCGCACATGCGCACCCCTATGGTTCTTGATGCGATTGAGATGGCCCGGTGGTCACGCGGTGCGACACTGCCCGGACTTCGGTGTCATAGCGATGCCGGCAGTCAATTCACCTCTGTTCGCTACGGCGAAAGACTGGCTGAGATCGGTGCTACTCCGTCCATCGGCTCTGTGGGAGACAGTTTTGACAACGCCTTGGCCGAAACTGTCAACGGCTACTACAAGACCGAGCTCGTGCGAGGACCGAACCACGGGCCATGGAAGACGATCGAGGATCTAGAGCTGGCAACCCTGGGGTGGGTTCATTGGCACAACACCGAGCGGCTTCACGGCTACCTCGACCATGTACCGCCGCTCGAGTACGAGAACACCTACTACACTGCTATCGGCACCACTGATGTGCTGGTAGGAAACAAATAGAAAGAGTCTCCATCAAACCCAGGGCGATTCATGACCTGCATGTCGCCCTGACCAATCAAGCCCACGAAAACCTTTGAAGGAGAATGCTTCATGTCCACGATGACTATTTCTGACCAGCGTACCGACCGTGCCGAGACGTGGGAGAAGGCCAAAGCGTTCCGGGATGAGCGCCGCGAAACCGCGGGCGTTTGGTTCACCTACCTGGCAGATTCGATCTTTTAGACGCGGGCCAAGTCGGCGGCGCCGATAATTCCGGCGTCGTTGCCCAGCTCAGCAAGCACTACCTGCGGGCTCGGGCGATGCGCCCTGGCCGTGAGGTTCTGCAGCAGCGCCCGCTCGGCCGGTGCACGCAGCAGTTCGCCGGCCTTAGAGACGCCGCCTGCCAGGACGAAACTCTCCGAATCGAGCACTGCCGCGAGATCCGCCATGCCAACGCCCAGCCATGTGCCGACGATGTCGAAACATTCCAGCGCCGCAGGGTCGCCTTCCTCGGCAGCCTGCGAGACGTGCAGCCCGGTGATCTTCATCGCGCCGCCGCCAGCAAGCTCAAGCAGTCGCCCGGCTCTCGGCAGGTCGTATTGGGCGATCTCTTGCGCTTCGTGAACCAAGGCACGCCCAGACGCGTAGCGTTCCCAACAGCCAAACTTTCCACACCCGCAGCGGCGGCCAAACCTCTTCACGGTTAGGTGGCCGATCTCGCCAGCGAACCCCGCCATTCCGCGAATCATCTTGCCGTCGACGACGACGCCGCCGCCGATACCGGTGCCAACCGTCACGATCACCGCGTTCTGTGCATCCTTCGCTGCTCCGAACCGGAACTCGGCCCAAGCCGCGGCATTGGCATCATTCTCGACGACGACGGGCAGGCCGGTTGCGTCCTCCAGCTTTTCTTTCAAGGGCTCATTCGTCCAGGCCAGGTTGGGCGCGAAGCGCACGACGGAACGCGTGTCGTCCACGAAACCCGCCGCCCCGACACCGATCCCGGCAGCTGTAGTCTCGGACGTTAATTCGGCGACCAACGACGCGCACACCGCGATAATGTCGCCCGGATCGTCACTCGGTGTCGGTAGTTGGTTCTTCGCCAGCAGTGTGCCAGCTTCGTCCACCAGGCCGGCCGCGATCTTAGTTCCGCCAATGTCGAGCCCAATCATTGCGCTCATTACTGCCTCCCAAATCGAATTGGTTCTAGTCTGATTGCGGGGCAGGCCCGCTGCTCGCTCGGACTTCCAGCCACCCTGGAATCACGCTAGGAGTCGCAGGCGCACCGTCATTTTCCTGGCCCTCTATCTGGCTCAGCAACACCTGCACCAAGGTCTCGCCGACTTTGGCGAAGTCTTGATGGATGCTGGTTAGCGGCGGCCACAGATATTCCGCCAACACATTGTCGAAACCGACCACTGACACATCTTCCGGGATCTGGCGCCCGACCTCGTGCAGGGCACGCATCACGCCTGCCGCCATCTCATCGTTAGCGACGAAGATTGCCGTGACTTGCCGATTGTCAGCCAACCGTCGGCCCGCCGCATAGCCCGACATCGGCGTCCAGTCGCCCACCTCTGGCGGCGGGACGGGGCGCCCGGCCGCTACCAGTGTGGAGCGCCAGCCCTCCTCGCGCTGCTGAGACTGCACCGAATACTCGGGACCGCCGACGAAGTGCACCGTCTTGTGACCCAACGCCAGCAAGTGAGTAACCGCCAGCCGCGCGCCACCCGCCTGGTCGAAACCGACGGAAGGTAGCGCGAGTGCCCGGTTATCAGAAGCGACCATCGGCAAGTTCTGCGGGATGTGCAGCTTCTCTACCTCGACGTTTTCCAGACCTAAAATAACGAGGCCGCTCACGCTTTGGTGCAGCCGGCCGATAGCTGAGTTGACCCCGGACGCTGTCCAGTCGGGCACCTCGGCTAGCGATACCGCGTAGTTGTGGCGGTGCGCGGCGGCCGAGACCGCTTCGACGACGTGCGCCTCACCCGTGGTGTTTAATTGGTGAGGAATGATGCCAATCGTGCGCGTGCCGCCCGAGCGCAACGCACGCGCCGCAGCGTTGGGCGTGTAGCCCACCTTGAACATCGCTTCCAGCACCTTCGCTCGCGTTTCCGGGAGCACGCCGTCGGCATTGTTTGCCACTCTGGACACCGTCTGCGTCGAAACTTGTGCGAGGGCGGCAACGTCCTTAGCTGTTGCCCTGCGCGACCAGGGGATTCCGCCGCGGCCTAGGCCGTCAACCTCATTCGTATCAGTGGTCATGCCAAGACGCTAGCATCTGGAATGGTTTCAGACCCGGATTCGCTTGGTTCCAAAGAGACATCGCCGCGCACCGTGACGTTCGCCCCGAACGTCCAATCGCCCGTCACGCTCAGTGATTCGGCTTCTACCAGCGACGGCGGGCCGGCTGGGAAGCGCGCGTCGAAATCGGCGATCCGCTTGTAGAACTGCGGGTCGAGCGACACCGACGGGGCCGCTTCACGACGGATTCTGGGCACCGCGTCCTCGCCCACCTCGTAAACATCAGAGCGCAGCAGCAACAGGTCGTTGGTTGTCTTTACTGGCAGGAAACGGTCGCGACCTACCTCCAGCGCAACGGCGCCGTCGAACGCCTGCACTGACGCACCCATTGCAGTCTCGAGCTGGTAGACCGCTGGTGAATTGGGATCGTTGGGGTCAACAGTCTTCTGGTTGCGGATAAGGGGTAGCCCGAGCACGCCGTCGTTTGCTACCAGCTGATCTCGCAATGTCTCGATATTGAACCACAGGTTGTTGCAGTGTGCGTATGGGTGACGGTCGCCGTCCATGAAATGTTTAAGGTCTTCAGGAGCCGTCTGCGCAGTTTCGCGAAGAATGATTCGCCCATCCGATTTGCGTCGGGCGAGGTTCCCACCCTTCACGTCCGCTGGCGTGCGTTTGGTTACCTCGGTCAAGAATGGCGCACCCGATTCGGCCATATACGCCGCAATACGACCGTCGGGCGATGCGCCGAGATTATCGCCGTTCGCGATGAAGAGGTAGCGATAGCCCTTGTCGATAAAAGTGGCGAGCAGGTTCGTGTCGTGCAGCACCGTGAAAATATCGCCGTGGCCGGGTGGGCACCATTCCAGCTCAGGATTGGCCGGCCAGCTAACCGGCGACAAGTCTGTGGTGAGTAGTTTCGGTTCGGCATTCTGCAGGAAGTCTAACGGCAAACCGTCGACGGCTAGGCCGGGAACGGATTCGAGATACGCCAGGCAGTCTTCACGGGTGCGGAACGAGTTCATCACCATAAACGGCAGGCGCGCGCCAGTATTCGCCCGGAGGTACTGGATCTGGCTGACCATCATCTCCAGAAACGTCCGCTCGCCACGTACAGGCAACAGCGATTTCGCTTTCTCCATACCCATGGATGTGCCAAGGCCGCCGTTCAGCCGGATGGCCACCGTCTGATCAAGCGCCTTAGCCTGCTCGTCGGGGCTAGGCGCCAAGTCGTCGAGGCTGGGAATATTGGCAACCGGGTCGATTGAATCCTCCGGCACCAAGCCGGTGGCCCCCGTTTCGAGTTCGTGGAAGGAGTGTACGAACGAGGCTATCGCCGCCGGACGAATACCCGCGGCTTCCATCTTCTCAACAGCAGCATCTAACGACGACATTTTCGCTCCTAAATCTTTCTAAACCAGACGTTGACCGGGTGCACCGGCCGTGACCAAATAGAAATCCGGGGTGGGGTGGCCCGCGTCCTGGGCTGCTGCCAGAATGGCCTCGGCAATCTCGTCGACCTTCTCGGCTGGCGCGAGGGCGATCGCGCTGCCGCCGAAACCGCCGCCGGTCATTCGGGCACCGAGGGCACCCGCGGCGCGGGCAGGCCCGACGACCATGTCAAGCTCAGGCGCGCTTACCTCGTAGTCGTCACGCAAGGAATCGTGTGAGTCGTTCATCAAGCGGCCGGCTTCTGCTAGATCGCCGCTCGTCAGCGCGTCGTGGAAAGCGCGGACGCGCCAGATCTCAGTGACCACGTGTCGGGCCCGCCTTTGAAGGCGCTCTGACGGCAACGATTTAAGCACCGCTTCAAGGTCTTTCGGTTTCGTCGAATCTGCCAGTTCACGCAGGTCAGCAATGTTTAGTAGGTTTACTACCTCCTGGCATTCTGAGCGCCGCTTGCCGTATTTACCGTCTCCAAGCGAGTGAGTTGCCTTGGTGTCGATCACAATCAGCGCCAAGCCATTCTCGTCCAGCGGAAATGGCACATGCTCGACGCTTTCGTCGCGGAAATCAATCAGGATCGCGTGGCCTTCGGTGGCGCGCATTGAGGCGGCCTGGTCGAGGCCACCAGTCGGGGCCCCCGCAACCTCGTTTTCTGCGCGCACGCATAGCCGAGCCAGATGGGCGCGCGACGCATCGTCGCTCTCGAAATCAATACCCATGGCTTGACCAAGCGCCAAGCCAACCGCGCATTCGACGGAGGCCGATGATGACAGCCCGGCGCCCAGGGGCACGCACGAGACTATCGCGATGTCGAATCCCGGCACGTGCAATCCTTCCTGCGAGATTGCCCAAGCGACGCCCCCGCAATACGCCACCCAGTCGGGCTGGACACCCGGCACGATATCGCTAACCTTGCCTTGCCAGCGGGTCTCACCGTCAATGCCGGTAATCATCGAGGCCGCGTCGTCGTCTCGGCTTCGAAACGCGACGAACGTACGGTGATCAAGCGCGATCGGCATGCATAGGCCGCCGTTGTAATCGGTGTGTTCACCGATCAGGTTGACTCTGCCGGGGGCCGCCCAAACACCATCTGGTTCAGCGTCGAAGGCTTCGCGAAACAGGTTCTGTACACGATCAATACCTTCATTTTTTGTCCAAGCTGAGTGCCAGATGTCCATGGGATGCCCCTTGCTCGATGCGGCAAACCGCCGCGCTCTGCGGTGGTGCAGTTCAAACGGCGGTGTTTAAGAACTGACTTTTCTGTTCTTCTATGTTTGCGTTATCACAAACTTTTGTCAACCTGTTGACTTCGAAAATGGTTCCGTTAGAGTGACTATTTAACACATCTTATGTTTGCGTAAACATCAGTCAATGCAGACTGTCGTCATCAATACGTAGACACGGATGCTGTTGATCGCCGTAAACACTGACAGCACAGTGCATATGCCCCAACGGAGGGGCATTTCGATCGCGCTGCTGTTAGTCCCGGCCCGTCAACCAAGGAGAAGGGCGATGTTCATTCCCCGCCACTATGAAAACTTGGACGTTCTGCATGAGAACGTTCTGCCTACCCGCTCGTACTATGTTCCCGCCTCTAAGCGCATTGACGCCGGCCCTCGGGGCCGCGACGCTTCTGATCGAATCGACCTACTGAACGGCGATTGGCACTTTCGCTACTACCCTTCCGTCTACGATGTCGACGGCGCATTTATTGCTGCCGATTTTGACCCGAGCGATTTCGGCACCATCCCGGTGCCCGGAAGCTGGCAATACAACGGGTACGACTACCACCAATACACAAACGTCCGCTACCCGATCCCGCTCGATCCGCCATTCGTCCCGCAAGACAACCCGGCTGGCGCTTATGTCTTCGATTTCGAATATCGACCCCGCGAGGATGCCCCGCTCGTGCACCTGTCGTTCGACGCAGTCGACTCGGCGTACTACGTCTGGGTAAATGGCGAGTACGTCGGATACAGCCAGGTGACCCATGCGACCGCCGAGTTCGACGTCACGGAGCTAGTCCAGCCGGGGACGAACCGACTGGCCATCCTCGTGTTGAAGTGGTGCGACGGTACCTACCTTGAAGACCAAGATAAATACCGCACCAGCGGCATCATCGGCGACGTCCAGCTGGTCCACCGCTCAAAGACGGGCATCAAGGACTACTTCACTACCACTACGCTGGCCACCGAGGACGCGCCGGCCAAGGTGAGCATCCGCGCGACACTGCGCGGCGATACCGAAGTGACCGCAGAGCTCTTTGACGCGGACGATGCCCTAGTCGGGCAGGCGAAACTGGAAGTAGCGTCCGGCCCGGGCGAGTTTACCCACGCGCTGGCGTTCGATGTTGCGCACGCTCACCTGTGGACCGCCGAAGACCCCTACCTGTACACGCTTGTGCTGACCACCGAGAACGAGGTGATTTGTGACCGCGTCGGTATCCGCGAGGTTTACACCGACGGCGAGGTGCTGAAGGCGAACGGGCAGCCGATCATCCTGCGCGGCATTAACCGCCACGACTCCGACCCGCTGACTGGCCCCGTCGTCAGTCTCGAGCACATGGAACGCGACCTCGTGATGATGAAGCAGTCCAACGCGAATGCTGTGCGTTCAGCCCATTACCCGAACTCGCCGCGTTTCTACCAGCTGTGCGACGAGTACGGCTTTTGGGTGATGGGCGAAGCCGACAACGAGGCGCACGGCGCTCAGATGCAGATGCTCGCGGACGAGTCCTGGGAGAACGTGGTTGATCACTGGAACAAGCCGATCGCCAACAACCCCGACTGGATCGAGGCGACCGTCGACCGCGTTCAGCTTTGCGTGCGCCGCGAGAAGAACCGTCCGAGCATCTTCTCGTGGTCTGCAGGCAACGAAGGCGCATACGGCATCACGAACGAAGAATCGATGAAGTGGATCAAGCAATACGATCCGACCCGCGTCACCCATTACGAGTCGAGTTTCTACCGCTCGTCAGACCGCGAATACGACTACTCGAATATCGACCTCTACAGCCGGATGTACCCGGCGTTCAGGGAGATTGAGGAGCATCTTAAGCAGGGCCTGGGTAAGCCGATTATTTTGGTCGAGTACTGCCACGCGATGGGCAACGGCCCGGGCGATTTCGAGGATTACTACGAGGTAATTCGTCGCGAGCCTGCGATGTGTGGCGGTTTCGTGTGGGAGTGGACCGATCACGCTGTACAGGCCGGCACTTCCGAGGACGGCCGGCCGGTCTGGCTTTACGGCGGCGACCATGGCGAAGACCTGCATGATAGCAACTTCTGCATGGACGGTTTGGTGTATCCCGACCGCACGCCACACACCGGGCTGCAGGAGTTTTGGAACGTCCACCGCCCTGTTCGCGCGTATTACGACCAGGATGCCGGCGTGCTGAAGCTCGAAAACGACCTCGACTTCACTGATCTGCAGGGTTTCGTCGACGTGACCTATCAAGTAGAGTGCGACGGCGAGCCCGTGTCGTCTGGCGAGGTAGAGCTTACCGAGTCGATTCCGGCCAGGGCTACTTGGGAGACCGAGTTGAAGCTCGACGAGCTTCCCGCCGGCCGATGCTATTTGACACTGGAATATCGACTTGCCGGAACCGTCCCAGGTCTCGACGCTGGGCACCTGCTCGGTTTCGACGAGATCGCGCTTGTTAGCGACCAGCCAGACCACGCCGTCGTCCGCGCTCTAAACGAAGCCAGCGAACAGCCTGGGACGCTGAAGATCGACGAATCGGTCAAAGAGATCACTGTTGAAGGCGAGAACTTCAGCTACGCCTTCGACCGTCGAACGGGCATGCCGTGTTCGTTGACGTTCAACGGCAGTCAGTTGCTTGAGAAGCCGGCGGAGTTTACGATCTGGCGTGCGCCGACCGATAACGACCGCAAGATCCGGCTCGAGTGGGAGCGGGCGCACTACGACAAGTCGACCACCCGTGCCTACACCGTCGATGCCGTGGCCGACGGCGACGACGTACTCGTCAAGGTGACGGGTAGTATCGCTGGGCCGAGCGTTCAACCAGTGCTACGCACGACCAGCGAGTGGCGAGTCCGCCCGTCTGGGCGCGTCGATCTTGAAGTGCGAGCCGTCAAAGACGCCAACTTTCCGGAACTACCGCGTTTCGGATTGCGGCTATTCCTACCCGAGAGTGCCGACACCGTCACCTACTACGGGATGGGGCCGCAGGAATCCTATACCGACAAACGGCAGGCCTCGCGTCACGGCGAATACACCGCCAAGGTCGCGCAGATGCACGAGGAATACACGAAGCCCCAAGAGAACGGTTCCCATTACGACACGTCGGTCGTGACGGTTTCCGGTGGCGGCCTCACCTTGACTGCGGCGTCGTCGGACGCCTTCTCGTTCAATGCCTCGCCGTACACGGCAGAAGAATTAACCCGCGCTATGCACAACGTTGAGTTGGTTGCTTCTGGCATGACAGTGCTGTGTCTGGACTACGCCAATGCCGGCATCGGGTCCAACAGCTGCGGCCCGGTGCTTCTGGAGAAGTACCAGGTCAACCCCAGGGAGCTGCGCTTTGCGGTGACGCTGACCCCAACAAACCGCTGAGCCAGCCCGGCCTGCTCGGCAAATTCGAAGGAGTTGTTGTGAATAGCACAACAGAAAACGCAAATAGCACCCACGAAAAGACGTATCTGAAGTGGTACAACAAGGTCGGTTATGGTTCTGGCGATATCGCGGGCAACGTTGTCTACGCGTTCTTGTCGGCTTTCGTCATGATTTATCTGACCGACACCGTCGGTCTGAACGCCGGCATCATCGGCACCTTGATGTTGCTGTCAAAGATCTTCGATGGCGGCAGCGACCTGTTCTTCGGCATGATGATCGACCGCACCCGAACCAAGTGGGGCAAGGCCAGACCGTGGATGTTCTACGGCTATTTCGGCTGCGCGATCACCCTAGTTGCAGTCTTTGCGATCCCCACCTCGATGGGCACGACGGCACAATATGCCTGGTTCTTCATCGCGTACAGCCTGCTAAACGCGGGGTTCTTCACCGCGAACAACATCGCGTTCTCGTCACTCACGGCGCTGATCACCAAGAACAGATCGGAGCGAGTGCAAATGGGCTCGATCCGCTTCATGTTCGCTTTCGGCACCAGCCTGCTCATCCAGACCATCACGGTTGGGTTCGTCGCCTACATGGGGGGCGACGCCGCCGCCTGGCGTACCGTCGCGATCATTTACGCAATCGTCGGCCTGATTTCGAACACAATCGCCGTTGCCTCGGTTCGCGAGCTACCGGAATCTGAACTGCGCGACGCGGACGATGACACCAAGGCGGACGACAAGGTCAGCTTCCCAGAAACCCTGAAGCTGCTTATTAACAACCCGTTCTACCTGATCCTGCTCGGCGTTTACCTGATGGCCCAGTTCTTCTCAATCACCTTGAATATGGGCATTTACTACATGACCTACATTCTTGGGGACGCAAACCTGCTCGGCGTATTCGCGTGGACGATCAACATCCCGCTGATTGTCGGGCTGCTCCTAGTGCCATTCATCGTCAAGGCGATGGGCGGTATGTACAAGATCAACATCATCGGTTACGCGATCACGTTGATCGGCCGCATTTTGGTGATCGTCGCCGCGTCTATGGGCAGTCTTCCGCTGATGCTAGTCTTCACCGGTTTGGCGTCGCTCGGCCAGGCACCGCTGCAGGGCACGTTGAGCGCGCTGATTGCTGAAGCGTCCGAGTACACCTACCTGACCAAGGGCAAGCGTATTGACGGCGCGTTCTTCTCGACCACCTCGCTCGGCCAGAAGATCGGTGGCGGCGTAGCTACCGCGGTCGCTGGTTGGCTGTTGGAGCTTGGTGGCTACGACGGCACAGCCGAGGTTCAGACCGAGCAGGCTCTCAACATGATCAGCTTCATCTATTTGTGGGTCCCGACGATCATGGCTACTGCAGTAGTGGTGCTCCTTTTCTTCCTCCGGGTTGAGAAGGCCAACCAGAAACTGCGCGACTCGATGATCGGAGTTGGGCGCGAGAAAGTCGGTGCGACCGTGGATGATCTGGGTGTTAGCGACAGCGAAGGACGCCCAGCGGACAGTCGTCCGGTCGACCTCGCAGATCCCGAGGGCGACAACCCACCGTCCAGATAGAGGCAAGTGTCAAATTGACATGGCCGGGACGAGCCCGGCCATGTCAATTTGAGAGCGGGTATTCGCCCTTCGGGCTTCTACCCTTCTTGTTCGCGCCAAGAGCTCGAGCAAGCTCGGCTCTCGCGCTCACTTCGAGCGGGTGACGGGAATCGAACCCGCGCCGGCTGCTTGGGAAGCAGCAGTTCTACCATTGAACTACACCCGCCGATAGGTTTGATCATAGGGACTTCGGGGTGGGTCTGCCAAAACGGCAGACCCACCCCGGCTTTGATCCTCACACTATGCGCGCACGATCGTCACATCGCCAACCCCGGATTTGGCCTCGAGGAACACCTTCGATGTCACCTCGGCAACGTTCGAGACCTCGTCGAGCTCGCTCTTGACCTGCCCGAGCCCCGTCTTGACCTCGAGCTTCGCGGCCGTCCTCTCCACGATGCCCACGCGGACATCGCCGGTTCCGGACTTCACCTTGAGCGACTTCGGCGGCTCGGCACCCGTCACGGCTGCCACGTTAATCGAGCCCGCGCCCGTCTTGAGCTCGCACTTTTTCGTCACCATCACGCGCTCGATGTGGATGTCACCGGTCCCCGACTTCACGTCCGAGCCCTCGACCTCCTCGATCTTCACATCCCCGGCGCCGGTCTTGACCTCCGAATCCACAAACGCGGTGCCGGTAATGTTGCCCGCGCCCGTCTTCACCTTGGAATCCACGCCGCGAGCCGCGATGTCGACGTCGCCCTGGGCAACCGACAGCTCCATCTGCGCCGTATCCACCGGGATTGTAATGACCACCTCGCCCGGCGTGCCGCCCGTGCCAAACGTCTTCTGCTCACGAACGCGCACACCGGCGTCGCTCGTCTCAATCCGCGCGCCAGCCGGCTGGTTCTCCCACTCGACCGACGGCTCGGCGCCCGGGTCAACAACGATGCGCACGCCCGCGCTGTACAGCTTTACTCGAATTTTGAAGTTCATAGTGTCTCCTTACATCGACCAGCCGCTGAGCCGATTCGCGCTCGGCTGGCGGCGGGACAGTTTGTCAGTGACGGCCTCCACGATCCAGGAATTCAGGGAGCCGCCCGTGGTTTGCGTATGGGTGGTGATGGCATCGCGCAGTGTGCGGGGGAGGCGCAGCGTCATGCGAACTACCGGATTTCGGCGCCGGTGAGCGGGATGTACGTCTTGACCGGAGAGCTCTGGCCGAGCAGGTCGCCGAGGAAGACCTTCGCCCGCCAGCCCTCGCCAGAAATCTCCTCGGACCTGTGCCAATCGAGGCAACCCGCATGCCGCCCGATTCCGCAACATCATCTGGCCCGTAGGAATCCACGAAACACCACGCGCCCGCGAGCGAGCGCGCCTTTTGCGGAAGCGTGCGTTAGACCGTCATCGCGCGCGGTCCGCCAAGGGGGACCACCCTCGGTTCAAGTAGCCGGATGCCATGATCGCCGACGTCGGTGACGCCGTCGCGCAATCCGCCGCAGACGCGTTCTTCTGGCTTTGGTTCAAGATTCGACATGAAACCACCCTATCGGCAAACAGTTGAAATTTGTACTGTCTTGCGTGAAGGGCTGCCGAGCGCGCGGCCGTGGCGGCACCCGCATAGGATCGGAGCATGAGAAACGGCGAACGCGAGATCACCACACCTGTGTCACTGACCGTGCCCGGCGGTGGGCTGAACCCCGACGCCGTCGGCTGGACGAGGCGCCCGCTCCACGACACGTCCGGGATCGGCTCTGGAGACGGCCTGCTCCCCGACGTCTGGGGGTGCAACAAGCGGTGGGAGTATTGGCTGGTCATGACGCCGACCCACCTCATGTCGCTCACGATTTCCGACGTCGACTACGCCTCCTCGCACACCGTGTGGGTGTACGAGATCCCGACGCGTCGGCGCCTCGACGTCACGGCCATCGTCCCGTTCGCGCGCGGTTCGATCCTCCCGCCGAGCCTGAAGGACGGCATGCGCGCTCGCGGCGGGTCACTGAGTCTTGGCGGCCGCGTGCGTGAGCCCGGCCCGGGTCGCATGCGCGCGTTTATCGATTCCGACGACACCGGAACTCGGCTGCGCGCAGACGGCCAGGCTCCGGCGCGCCGCGGGAGTGCGCCGGGTGGGATCGAGAAAGTGCGCTTCGACGTCGTCGCGCATCGCGCGCCGAATCACGAGAGCCTGGGCGTCGTCGTGCCGTGGTCACGCGAGCGCTTCCAATACACGGTGAAGGAAACGGCGCTGCCGGCGTCGGGGTGGGTGGAGCTCGACGGCGAACTCATCGAATTGCCGGAGGGGGAGAGCTGGGCGATCCTCGACCACGGGCGCGGCCGATGGCCATACAAGATGGAGTGGAATTGGGGCGCGGCGAGCGGATGGGTGAGCGATCCTGCCGGCGCCGAGCGCCTTGCCGTCGGCCTACAGTTTGGCGGTAAG
Organism: Trueperella sp.; assembly: GCA_012727825.1. Lineage (GTDB taxonomy): Bacteria > Actinomycetota > Actinomycetes > Actinomycetales > Actinomycetaceae > Trueperella. Next base: position 5,300 of record JAAYGH010000186.1, on the reverse strand, counting down.
TGGACGGATGGCACGGGCTCGCGCGAGAACGCCGTGACCGTGGATGGCCGGCTCTATCCGATCCACGAGGACATCACGTGGAACTACGAGTTCGGCAACTGGGAAGCGCCGTGGCACCTCCACTCGCCATCAGTCGATGAGTGGCTTGAACCGTTGTGGGATCACGACGCGGTGACCGATCTGGGCGTGCTTGCTATGAAGGCCCATCAGGTCTTCGGATACTTCACGGGCACGGTGATTGTGGACGGGCGCGAACTCGCGATCGACCGCATGCTCGGCTTCGCCGAGGACGTGCGAAACCGCTGGTAAATCCCGGTTACTCGTCGGCGAGGCCTGCGCGCAGAGCCTCGATGTCCTCGCGGGTTGTCTTGCGGTACGTGCCTCCGGCCGTGGCGTAGGACTCGCCATTCTTCTCAAGCCAGTTCACGACGAACGGGCAGGTCGGGACGACCGTGACGCCGTCGTCAGCGACTGCCTTCAGTGCTTCGGCGACGAGCGCGCTACCCACGCCGCGACCGCCAGCAGATTCGGCGACTACCGTGTGGTAGAAAATCCAGCCGTCGTCGGTGGGAACGTAGGCGGTTAAGCCAAGCTGTTCGGCATGGACTACTTCCTGCCCGCCCACCAGGGGCGGGCTTGCGAGAACATTATTTTCTCGACGTTGGTCGACGACGGCGATATTGTCCCGATGAACTACCACTTCACGACCACCAAAGCGCACATCGTTGCCAACGGTGGCGAGGTTGTGGAGTACCTGCGCCCCGAGGGCATTGACGTCACGGTGAATCACCCGTTTAAGGGCAACATGCACACGGAGCAGCTGCGCGCGCTGCTCGAATCCGATGCGTCGGTGCCGGCCGTGCGCATGGAGGCGGGCACGAATCTGATCGGCGGCCAGCCGTTCTCGCTTGAGAATCTGCGCGAGGTTCGGGCGCTGTGCGAGGAGTTCGACGTGCCGCTCGTGCTCGACGCTTCGCTTCTGCAGGACAACCTGTACTTCATCAAGGAGCGCGAGGAGCAGGCCGCGGACATGTCGATCCGCGAGATCGCCCGCGCGATTGCCGACGCGTGCGACGTCTTCTACTTCTCCGCCCGCAAGCTAGGGTTTGGCCGCGGTGGCGGCATCCTGTTGCGCGACGAGGCGATGTACAAGCGCATGCGCGGGCTGGTCCCGATGTTTGAGGGCTTCCTGACCTACGGCGGCATGTCGGTGCGCGAGATGGAAGCGATCACCGTGGGGCTTGAGGAAACCATGGACTACGACATGATCTCGCACGGTCCGCAGTTTATCGAGTACGCCGTGCGCGAGCTGGACGAGCGCGGCGTTCCCGTGGTGAAGCCGGCCGGTGGTCTGGGCGCGCATCTGAATGCCATGGATTTCGTTGGCCATATCGATCAGCGGCAGTACCCGGCGGGTGCGCTTAATGCGGCGCTCTACATTGCGTCCGGGGTGCGTGGCATGGAGCGTGGCACGATGTCCGAGGAGCGCGACGCCGACGGCGTGGAGCCGCTGGCCAACATGGAGCTCGTGCGGTTGGCGATGCCGCGCCGCGTGTTCACACTACGCATCTTGAAGAAATTCTTCCACGGTTAAAGAGCATGGCCGACAAGGGAAATGAGAATTCTTGATAGGGGCCGAGAGGACTCCTTGGCCATCATCCGGGTAGGCTTCGGCCGATCGGGCTTCTGGCTACTTGCGTGTGTTGGCACGCAGCTTATCTGGGTTCTGGCTTCTTCACTCTTAACCGGACAGCATCTTTCCCCATGGTCTCCACATCTCGTGGCTCCAGTGGTCCTGGTTCTCGGCTCTCTCGTCGGGGCAGGGCTGGCTCAATGTTGGGCTCAGAAGAAGCCCGTTGTGCCTGTGGCAGTCGCATTGGCTATCAGTGCCTACGCTGTCCCGATTTACGCGAATGCGAGCGCTGCAGTCGGAGCACTGCTTCTCGCCTTAGCGTTCATGACTTACCTGGATGCGAAACGAAGTTGCGAACCCAAGGTCGGGCTCGATCTTGATGATGTAACTGTGCAGCACGAAAAAGACTCGAAACAACGGATCCTTGCTACAGGAGTAGGGGCAATAGGTTTCTTGATGACCTTCGGTTCCCAAGCTGTATTGGCCCTCGCCGTTCCGCTTCTTGTTCTTTCGTTCCTTTCGTCTCGAATGAAACGTGGTGTGCCTCGCTGGCTGGGTGTTCGGGTTGGAATCTTCTTAGTGGAGATGGCGGCAATCGCAGTGTTGACTCTTGGGTTGCGGGACTGGTGGCCGTCGTGGTTGTCGGCGGGTGACAGCTTGAGCAGTGCTCGTCACACACTGTGGTCAGATGCTCTGCTGCTGTGGCGTCTCAACCCGGTGATCGGAGCCGGGCCGGGAACATTTACGGAGTCATCTGACCTTGCTTCCTCCACGCCGCACCTTGCAGCAACACATTCGTCGGTTCTCCAGGTCGGTGCGGAGCTGGGAGTTATCGGTGTTGTTCTATTGGCTGCGATCTTCATTGCTGGCATCTTGCTCGCCACAAGAGGCAACAGAATCCACGGTTTAATCGCTGGGGCGGCGTGGACCTTCCTTGCTATCCATTCGACGATTGATCATCTTGAGGATTTTCCCGTCGTGGCCCTGTCCGCGGGGATGGTTCTTGGGTGGGCGAGTCTCGGACTGAGTCCTAAGCACGCCAAAGAGAACCAGAGTCTCACGGTGCATCGAAGCAGCTACGAATTCTTGGGCCGAGGGTCTTAACTGTATGAGAGCGTTATGATTGAACCACAACCTTTCTTAATAGCAACAATTTGCTAACGTTTCCCCCTCTGAAAGAGGTTATTCAATGCGAGTGATCGTCACCGGCGGAGCCGGATACATCGGTTCCCATACTGTGGTTGAACTGCTCAAGGCGGGGCATGAGCCGGTCATACTGGACAATTTTCTGAACTCGTCACCGGCTGTCCTACCGCGTCTCTCCACAATCTGCGGCACGGATATTCCATTTTACGAATTGGATCTAACCGACGCGGCCAAAACTAGTGAAGTGTTCAGGCAGGTTCAGCCGAATGCAGTTATCCACTTCGCGGGGCTCAAAGCTGTCGGAGAGTCGGTCGAGAAGCCAGCGCTCTACTATCGCAATAACCTTCAGTCCGCACTTTCGGTCGTACAAGCCATGGAAGCTGTTGGGTGCGAACTCCTTGTCTTCTCCTCATCCGCCACTGTTTACGGCAACGAACCAGCTCCACTTCATGAGGGTCAGGAGCATCTTTCTTCGAGTAGCCCTTACGGCTGGACCAAAGTAATGATCGAACAGATCTTGACCGACATAGCCAAGGCTTCACCCCTTAAGGTGGCTCAGCTCAGATATTTCAACCCCGTCGGTGCACACCCGTCAGGTCTCATCGGTGAAGATCCTCGGGGGATACCCAATAATCTCATGCCCTTCATCTCACAGGTGGCAACCGGCAAGCGTGAGAAGCTGACTATCTTCGGCGGAGATTACCCCACGCCGGACGGTACCTGCTTGAGGGACTATCTCCACGTTATGGATCTGGCAGAAGGCCACGTCAAAGCGCTAGAGACAATGGCAGATCAAGATGTTGAGACGAGAGTTTGGAACCTTGGTCGAGGAGAGGCAGTTTCCGTTCTCGAACTCGTGAAAGCCTTTGAGGCTGCTTCAGGGCAGTCAGTACCATATGTGATCGGGGAGAGGCGGCAGGGCGACCTGCCATCCGTCTGGGCCGATGCCTCGCGAGCACGTGACGAGCTCGGATGGACTGCGGATCGCACCGTCGAGGAGATGTGTGTCGATACCTGGCGCTGGCAGGCCGCGAATCCCGACGGATATCGATAGAGTCGGACCGGAACCTATGGGGTGCGGTACGCGAACTGCTCATGTAGCGAAGGCACATTCCTTAACTCTCTACCTGCAGCGTTCAGCTGATCGTCATAGCGAGAGCCCAAGCCCAGTCCTTTAACTCTCTAATTGAGTGTCTCGGTCTTGCGATCAGCGCTCCTGAGAGAATCAGGCTTAATTCCATCCATTCGTGGGCAGAGCCTTGGGCAGCCCCGCCGAGGATGCGTTGAAAGCCAGGTCCTTACCGAGCTCCAACTGCTTTTCAAAGTCTCTCAGCGTCCGGGTGACCCAATTGGTGAGGGCGATGACTCCGATGAGGTTGAAGACCGTCACGATTGCCATCGCACTATCCATCAGTGTCCATACGAACGGGACTGCAAGGATGGCGCCGATGCCGGAGGACAAGACAGCAACGATCCGGGAACCGATCTTCCAGCCTGCTGATGTCCAGTTGAGGAACACCATGTTTGCTTCTGCATAGGCGTAGGCGCCGAGGATGGAGGAGTAGGCGAAGAAGAAGATCATGATGGAGAATGGCACTGCCATCCAACCCCCCAGCGTCTCTGTCACGGCATCTGACGTGATGTGAGAGGCCGCGGACTCGTCCATGACGCCGAGGTCGATGACACCTGAGGTGAGGATGATAAAGCCCGTTGCCGTGCTGACGAGCATCGTGTCGAGGAAGACTCCGAGTGCCTGTATGAGACCCTGTGAAACGGGATGCGCGACTGTTGCTGTTGCTGCGGCATTCGGATTTGTTCCCATGCCAGCTTCATTCGAGAACAGTCCGCGGCGCGTGCCGTTGAGAATAGCGGCGAAGATGCCGCCGGCAGTGCCTGCGAGTGCTTCATCGAGTCCGAAGGCAGATCTGAACACATCGCTGAAGAAGCCGGGTAGAGCATCAAGGTTGAGAGCGATGATGGCGATGGCGGTGAGCAGGTAGGCGATCGCCATGATCGGCGAGATCCATTCGGTGGCTCGAGCGATGCCGCGTACGCCGCCGACAAGGACGACTCCAACGCTGATGGCGATGATGGTCCCCGAGATCCATAGGGGAGTGTTGTGGCTGCCGTAAAGGACTCCGGAGATGGAGTTGGCCTGGACCATGGGCATTGCGACAACCATGGAGAAGATCATGAAGACCGCAAAGAGACTGGCCAACAGCTTCGATCCTGTGCCGTGGAGAATATACGTGGCTGGGCCGCCGCGGAATGTCCCATCATCATGCCGCTGCTTGAACAGCTGAGCGAGAGTCGCTTCGGCAAAGGCTGTTGCCATGCCGAAGAAGGCGACCACCCACATCCAGAACAGAGCACCCGGTCCGCCAAGGATCATCGCGAGGGCCACGCCGGTGATGTTGCCGATGCCGATGCGGGTCGCCATGCCGATCGCGAAGGCTTGGAAGGAGGAGATACCGCCTTCGGCGCCCTTCCGGGAACGCTTGAGCTGGTGAAGCATCGTACG
>JAAYGH010000185.1 GCA_012727825.1 Trueperella sp. | reverse complement strand
ACCAAACCGTTTTAGTCAGGGCTTGCTTGGAAATTTGCTTTTCGATTGCGGGGCGAGCCATGTTGTTTGCGAAAAGGGCGAGACTTCCGGATGCTCCTTGGACGCCCATCATGACGCCAAGGAAGCTCGCGAAGATGCCGAGCGTTTCGTCGTCAATATCCTCGGTTTCCTCGAGAAACGACTGCCAGCCGTAAAGATACGCGAGCTTTTGCATGATTCGAAAGGCATGGATGTAAAACTGTACGAGATCGCCAGGCACTGTTCCGAGCATCGCGCTACCACCTGGTACGCCGGCACCGAACGAAATAGCGGATGATTTCCGGGTTTCGAATGTGATCAGGGCATCGGCAATCTCGTCGAGGGTCACAAGCGAAATGTTGGCGGCTGCCGGATATTTGGTGATGGCCACCGCGATGTCGTCACGCCCGACGCCCCGGCGGTGGAGTTCTGCTTGTAAAAATTGCTCGCGGTCAATTCGCACACCACGCAAGCGCAAAACCTGCTTGAGGAATTCGAGCGCATACTCTTGGGCCTCAGCCAGCTGTGCTTCCGACATGTCGCGAAGTATCTCTTCACCATGACTCGAAAGCATCTCCTCACCACGACTCGCGGGATTATCTGCGGGGTCGGTGGAGTCGGCAGGGTCGGCGGGATCCGCGCGATCCGCGCGATCCGCGGTCGAGCATTCATTCTCCGGCGTGGGTTCATCACTCATAGTGATCTCCAGTGATCGTGGGGCTTGCTCGGCTTATAGTTACCCGAAGTGGCGAACGGCGTGCCAGCCTGGGTCTGATTCGTAGTTAATATTCGCGTCTCCGTGCTTCCACTCGGCGGCTGCGTGCTCAATGGAACCCAACGCCGCGGTGGTGGAATCGACGTAGAGGTGGAACGTGCGCCGGCCCCCGCCAGTTTCGACGACCACAAGCCGCCCGTCCGAACCCATCCCTTCATCGAGCGTTTTCTCAAATTTTTCGAGGTCGTGCATCGCAGATTCGGTTGGCAAACCGTGTTCATTCCCGCGATACGGCACCTCTACCGCTACGTGCGTGTCGAAGTTGGGATTGAGGACCGATCGGAGACGCGCGAGTTTGCGGGCGAACATCGGATGGTCCGCTCCGCGGGCTTCGAGCACAACCCACGACATGTCGCCATCTTCGAGTACGTGGCCTTCGAGCTGAGACACGATGGCCGGCAGCTCAGAGATGTGGTGAGCATTCGGGAGGGGCCTCGGTGAATTGTCGACAGCATCGATCCACAGTTCGGTGGCTCGCTCGCCGATCGCCGCATCGAGGATCATGAAAGAAATCTGGACCTGATCAGATGCGGGTAGCGATGCGAGCAGAGGGTGGTGGATCGTGATGTCCATCGAGTGGGTATTCGGCTTGAAAATGAACGTGGCATCTCCGTAGACCAGCTCACTCTCGCCGATCAAAAGACCGCTATCGAGGCTACGCGGTGGGCGCATGTCGGAATATGACCACGCTTCGTCGGCATCCGGCGCAGCGGCAAGCAGGCGCCGGGCTAGGGGGCGAACCTCTGGATCGCCCCCTGCCGTGATAATCAGTTGGTTGCGGCTCTCCTCACCCGGGGCGAGTTCCCACCCGAGGCGCTCATCAACCTTGCCCAGTGCCGTCGTGATCTCGTCAATCTGCTCATCAAACGTGCCTGCCCATATCGCCTCATCGAGGCGGTCTTTGCGGCCAAGCCACCAGGCCCAGAAATCGTGGAGATCGCTCGCAGACATGGGATGCCTCAAATCGATGGGCGCCAGAAAAAACTCAGGCGGTCGGAAGAATATCTCCATATTCTACGCGAGCGGGATGCTCGGTAACTGGTTTTACCGACCCACCCGGACATTTACCGGGAGAAAACGTCAATTTCCCGGCTTTACATCGATGAAAACGCTCAAAGTCATGGTAAATGTCCGGTAGCAGGGGTAGCCCGCGGAAATCGGCGAAGGTCCGGGAGTTAGAAGGTCGGGGGGTTAGCAGAAGATGCCGTCGGGAAACGATGAGCCCCTCATGTATTGTGGCTCCTACATTCTCAAGGTCGAGGAGATTCATCAATGCCCGATTCCGCAACGATTCCGTCCGTCGCTGCGCGAGTTCTCGCCGCACATACCGCTCACGTTTTCGGAATTATGGGCGAGGGTAACGCGCACTTCCTGCACCACGCCGAGGCGGCAGGTCTGCCCGTCACTCCTGTGCGGCACGAATCGGGAGCGGTTGCCGCGGCGGACACCTTTTTTCGGACCTCCGGCAAACTCGCTGTAGCAACGACCACGTACGGCGCCGGTTTCACGAATGCCCTCACCGCGTTGGCCGAGTCGGTCAAGGCGCGCATCCCACTCGTGTTTGTGACGGGCGGACGCGGCAATGTGCCAAAACCCTGGGATATCAACGAGTTCGACCTCCTCGAATCCCTGGGCGTGCCAGCGATTGGTCTCGGTACGGCCGGGGCGGGCGCCCAGGTGAGCAATGACAGCGTGGGGGCACGCGTCAAGCGGGCAGTCGAGATGGCACTGGCCCAATCACGGCCGGTTGCCCTGGTCATCCCTGAACACCTCGTCACAGAGCCGGCGGCTGAACCCAGCGCAGACCACCTCGCGCTGATCGCACCAGCGAGACCCCCGATCGACGATGCCGCACTGGAGCAAACCGTCAAGGTGCTGACTGACGCGAAACGGCCACTCATTTTAGGTGGTCGTGGCGTGTGGGCGGCGGGGGCCGCGCAGCAGTTCAAGAATCTCGCGGATGTGCTTGGCGCAGACCTTGCCACGACGGCCGCGGCTCGAAACCTGTGGGGAGATCACCCGCGCAACCTCGGCGGTATCGGGGGTTTTGCCGAGGATCACATCGCTGACCGCGTGCGCCGAGCGGACGCAGTGCTCGCCGTTGGAACCACGTTGACCCCATTCACCATGCGCTTTGGCGCGAGTTTTGCGGACGACGCCACGATTATCCAGTCCATTCTTGACGACACGCAGTTCCATCCGCGGGCAAACATCACGATGCTTGCCGACGCCGCAAAGCTCGGTGACGAACTGGTCGCACGAGTTCGAGCTGCGTTGGGCAAACGAGAAGGCGTCGGCGCGACCGACACCGAAACAAGTGGTAACGCACGTGGCGGCACGTTCGAGAGCAGGACGTGGCCGGCCTTCGACGGCCCTTCGCATTGGTCGACAATCGTCGAATTTACACCCACCTTCGAAACCGAAGACCGCTCAACCGGCGAGCGTGTGGCCCCGGATATCGCCGCACGGGCCCTCAACGAGGCCCTCCCCCGCGAGCGCACGGTGGTTTCCGACGGCGGACATTTCCTCGGCTGGCCCACAATGTTCTGGGAGGTCCCCGACCCTGCGGCGTTCGTGCAATCGGGAACGGCATACAAGTGCATCGGCCTCGCTACTGGCGCAGCAGCGGGAGCAGCCTATGCCCGCCCAGACCGCACCACCGTACTCGTCTCCGGCGACGGCGGGCTACAAATGGCCCTGCCCGATCTCATTACCTTTGCCGAAGCACCCGGTCGGAAGATTGCGGTGGTCTTCAACGACGCCGGGTACGGCGCCGAAGGGCATCAATTCGAGCCGCGCTCCCTCTCGCTCACCATGGCCGAGATCGGCGACCGTGACTTCGCGGCCATTGGCCGGGCCCTCGGCGGCTCCGGTATTACCGTGCGCCGGGAAGACGACATCGCCGAGCTCGCGGATTGGGTACGTGCCAATCCGGCCGAGGGGTTCGTCATCGTTGATCTGAAAATCCGCCGCGGAATCGCGCGTTTCTTCGAGGAAATAGTCCAGCGGGGAATCGCTGCGGAGAGATCACCGAGAGTCTAATGCTGACGTCAGTAGACTTTGCGGCATGAACAGCTTGCACATCGAGCCCGGGCCGGGTGTGCCCGACGGCTTACGGATTCCCGAGGCAGAGCTCACCGAACGGTTTGCGAAGGCGTCTGGCCCAGGGGGCCAGAGCGTCAATACGACCGATACGAAGGTCCAGCTGTCGATCGATCTCGCCGCCTCCGAGGCGTTGACCCCCGCCCAACAGCGCCGAGTACTCCATCACCTGAAAAACCGGCTCGATGGCACCGTCCTCACCATCAGCGCCTCCGAGCATCGCTCTCAAATGCGCAACCGGAAAGAGGCACGCCAACGAATGGCGAGCGTGATCCGCCAAGCACTCGCGCCTCCGGTCCCCCGCCGACGAACGAAACCCACGCGAGCATCAGTCAGGCGTCGGCTCGATGCGAAGCGCCGGCGGTCGCAGGTGAAGTCGACAAGGCGGCGGGTGCGGCCGGGTGACTCTGAGTAGTTGGGCGACCCTGAGTAGTTGCGACGCCGAGTTGGGCGACTACGTATCCCGTCAAATTTCATTGCGAGATTTACCCGCAATATCGCGGATATCTCGCAATTCGGTCCGCACATCATAGTTGAAGGTCGCCACAGGCTGTTGTTAGGGTGTACCAACGCGAAGGACGTTCATCCTAGTTCTTTGTGAGTCAACAGAGGAATCGTTACCAGTGTCAACCGCTGCACAGAAACTTTCTGAAAAACTCGGCCTTCGAACAACGCCTTCGATCTTCTTTGGATCTGCGCTCGTCGTCATTGTCTTTACTGCCGCGATGAGTCTATTCCCGCAGCCGGTGCAATCCGCTTTCGGAACCGTCGCCACCTTCTTACGCTTTGAGCTGGGCTGGGTCTTCACCCTGTCCGTGACCATCATGGTCATCGCGGCCGTCACACTCGCATTTAGCCGGTACGGGCGCGTGAAACTTGGCGACGACGACGCCACGCCCGAGTACTCCGGCCTGGCCTGGTTCGGAATGCTGTTCGCGGCCGGCGTCGGTGCCGTGCTCATGTTTTGGGGCGTCGCCGAGCCGATGAATCACTACGCCAACCCGCCACTTGCTGGCACCGATCCATTCACGGACGAAGCGGCCCTCGATGCCCTCAGCATCGCGAATTTCCACTTCGGCATTCACATGTGGGCGATCTTGATCGTCCCAGGGCTGGCGTTCGGCTACTTCACGTACAAGCGCAAGCTCCCGCCACGCGTATCGTCGTCGTTCCAGCCAATTTTGGGCGACGGTATCCACGGCCGCTGGGGCAAACTCATTGACATCGTGGCCATTGTAGGCACGGTCTTTGGTCTGGCGGTGTCGATCGGGCTGGGATCGCTCCAGATCAATTCCGGCCTGAATTACGTGCTCGGCGTGCCGGTCGCCGGCTGGGTTCAGGCGGCGATTCTCGCGCTGATCACCTCCGTGGGCATCATGAGCGTGCTCGCCGGCATGGATCGCGGCATCAAGCGCCTGTCCTACGCCAACATCCTCACGGCCATCTTCCTTCTCGTCTTCATCCTCATGTTCGGCGCGACGACGGACACGATGCGGGCGATCGTCGAATCCGCCGGCCGCTACATCTCCGACTTCCCCGTGCTCGCATTCTTCAACGACACCTTCGGCGGCGGCTCGTGGTCCGGCAGCTGGACCGTGTTCTACTGGGCGTGGACGGTGACATGGGCGCCGTTCGTCGGCATGTTCGTGGCGCGAATTTCCAAGGGCCGCACGATCCGTCAATTCGTGCTCGCCTCGCTCGGCCTGCCGTCGGGCTTCGTGCTCATCTGGATGGCGATCTACGGCTACAACGGGTTCGTGCAGGATCGCTCCACGGCCGTGGCCGGCCAGGGCGGCGACCTTACACAGACGATCGTCGAACAGGGTGACGTGCAGTCGGCGCTCTTCCAGTTCCTCGGCCACTACCCGTTCTATGCCCTGACCTCGATCGTCGCCCTCGGCGTCATCACCCTGTTCTTCATTACCTCGATCGACTCCGGCGCGCTCATCATGGACGCGATGGCCAACGGTCACGAGGAACCCGCACCGAGACGCCAGAGCATGTTCTGGGCCATCGCGATTGGTTCGGTGTGTGCAGCGATCGTACTGACGTCGGGTGAGCGCGGACTCGCGGCGCTCCAAGAGGTCATTATCGTTATCGGCTT